>NZ_JAPVZI010000006.1:0-155760 GCF_041432315.1 Streptococcus sp. 27098_8_76
CGCTTTCGCTTGTCAACACTTTTTTGAAACTTTTTTTAAAATTTTTCATCAAGTGTTTCACACCGTAACATACCATAGTCCGTACGGGATTCGAACCCGTGTTACCGCCGTGAAAAGGCGGTGTCTTAACCCCTTGACCAACGGACCAGAGTTGTTATTTTCAACTCTTACTATTATACCGACTTTTTATTTTTTGTCAACACCTTTTTTAAACTTTTTTTATTAATTTTACAACAGCTTCAGTTCGAGCTGTATGTGGGAACATATCGACCGACTGGATATAATGAAGATCATAGACTTCTACTAAGCGTCCCAAATCACGAGCCAAGGTCGAAACATTGCAAGAAATATAAACCATTTTTTCTGGTACATAAGTAAGAATAGTATCTAATAACTTATCATCCAGACCTGTACGTGGTGGGTCCACAATCAGAGCATCTGCTCGGTAGCCTTCCTTGTACCAACGAGGAATAATCTCTTCTGCTGTTCCAGCTTCATAATGCGTATTGTCAAATCCCATTCTTTTAGCATTTCGCTTAGCATCTTCAATAGCTTCTGGAATAATATCCATACCTCTGAGTGTTTTTACTTTCTTTGCAAAGGCAAATCCAATCGTTCCAACTCCACAATAAGCATCAATCAAATGGTCTTCTTTATTTACATCCAAGGCTTTTACCGCCTCGTTATAAAGAACCTCTGTTTGTTCAGGATTTAGTTGATAGAAAGCTCGAGGAGATAGTGAAAATTCATAATCGAGTACACCTTCTTGAATACTCTCTTGTCCCCAGATAATCTCTGTCTTTTCACCATATATTTCACTTGTTTTAGCTGTATTTGTATTTACAGCTACTGTCACAACTTCTGGAAAATCTTTAACTAAATCTTTTACCAGTTTTGTGAAATTAAGCTGGCAGTTTGTAACAATAATAATCTGAACCTGTCCAGTCTTTCTTGCTCGTCGGACCATAATAGTCCTAACACCAAGAACTTTTCTCTCATCGGTGATTGGAATCTGGTGATAAGTAAGTAATTCTGCTAGACGATTAGCAATCACTTGGGTTTCCTTGTCTTGTACCAGGCAGTCTTTCAACTCTACTAAATAGTGAGAGTTTTGTGCATACAGACCTGCCTTGACCTGATTTTTAAATTTTCGAGTCTGAAATTGTAACTTAGCACGGTAGTACTTTGGTTCCTGCATTCCAATAGTTGGACGGATTTCATAGTTTTCATATCCTGCAGGGGCAAATTTTTTCAGCGCTTGGTAAAGTAAGTCCGTCTTGAATTCCAGTTGTTTATCATAATGCAGGTGCATGATTTGGCAGCCTCCGCACTCATTGTAAATAGTACAAGCTGGCACAACTCGGAATTTAGACTTCTTGTTGACCTTTAGTAATTTTGCTTCAACAAAGTTGCGTCTAATAGAAGTAATCTGACAATAGATATCTTCTCCTTTTAGTGCTCCAGGTACAAAAACTAACGTTTTTTGGTAAAAGCCGATTCCCTCACCATTAATTCCCATGCGCTTGATTTTTAATGGTATTTTTTGTTTCACTTTCAGATTCATACCCCTATCTTATCACATTTTGAGTTATAATAGAACTATGAAAATCACAAAACTTGAAAAGAAAAAAAGACTCTATCTGATGGAGCTTGATAATGACGATAAATGCTACATTACTGAAGATACTATTGTTCGTTTTATGTTATCAAGAGATAAGGTGATAAGTGAAGAAGAATTGAAAGAGATTCAGGACTTTGCTCAATTTTCTTATGGTAAGAATCTGGCCCTCTACCACTTATCCTTTAAAGCACGTACTGAAAAAGAAATCAGAGAATATCTGAAAAAATACGATATCGATGAAAACATCCTTTCTCAAGTCATTGCTAATCTTAAAGAAGATAAGTGGATTAATGATAGCCAGTACGCTTATGCTATCATCAATGCCAATCAACTTTCAGGAGACAAGGGTCCTTATGTACTGACTCAGAAACTAGCTCAAAAAGGGATTTCAAAATCTACTATAGAAGAGAACTTGAAAGAATTTGATTTTTTTGAAGTTGCTCAACGTGTAGCTAATAAACTATTGAAAAAATATGAGGGAAAACTTCCAGCTCGTGCCTTGCAAGATAAGATAATCCAAAATCTGACCAACAAGGGGTTTTCCTATTCTGATGCTAAAACTGCCTTTGACCAGTTGGATAGTCAAGTTGATCAAGAAACGACTCAGGAACTCATCTTCAAGGAACTTGATAAGCAATATGCTAAGTATGTTCGAAAGTATGAAGGATACGAACTTAAACAGCGTTTAACTCAAGTTTTAGCTCGAAAAGGCTACGATTTTTCGGATATAGCGAGCGCTCTCAGAGAATATCTTTAATATTTTCATGTAAAATTCACAGATTTTAGGTAATTTTATGGTACAATAGTAAACGATAAACTTATAAATTGTAGAAAGTTGGTTAGTTATGAAGCTTCCAAAAGAAGGCGACTTTATTACAATTCAAAGTTATAAGCATGATGGGAGTCTCCACCGAACTTGGCGGGACACCATGGTACTAAAAACAACAGAAAACGCCATTATTGGTGTCAACGATCATACACTGGTTACCGAAAGTGATGGTCGTCGTTGGGTTACTCGAGAACCGGCTATTGTTTACTTTCACAAGAAATATTGGTTTAATATCATTGCCATGATTCGTGATAATGGAATTTCCTACTATTGCAATATGGCTAGCCCCTACTATCTGGATGAAGAAGCACTGAAGTATATTGATTACGATTTGGATGTTAAAATTTTTACAGATGGAGAAAAACGTCTCTTGGACGTTGAAGAATATGAGCGTCACAAACGCAAAATGAATTATTCTGATGACTTGGACTATATTTTAAAAGAACATGTCAAAATTCTTGTTGATTGGATTAACAATGGACGTGGTCCTTTCTCAGAAGCCTATGTAAACATTTGGTACAAGCGCTATGTAGAACTAAAGAATCGGTAAAGTTGTCAAACTAGGGTGAAAACCCTGGTTTTTTTAGTTGAAAACCCCAGCTTTTCAGCTGGGGTGATTTCTATATATCTAATTTCGTAACAGTAAATTTGATGTGGGAATAGTCTTTTTCAACATCCTTATCCAGCAAGAAAGCTGTGGCGTCCTTCTTAACTTGAACCAGATCAATATTCTGAGCTTGGGCTGCATAGACGCATCCACAATAACATTGACGATAGATATCATACTCTTCACACATCTCTACTGAACGTTTGTAACCTTGATTTTTCTTGAAATCACTTGGAAGATAGTGTGTTGTGTAAATTTTTTGCACATCGATTCCGATGCTGTTAATGGTTTGAGAATTCTTATGAGGACTGATGGTTAAAGCCGAACCGAAGTAGTCAAAGCCTAAATCCATAGCCACTTGAGCTGTTTTATCCAGTCGGTAGTCAAAGCAAACCTTGCAACGGTCGCCACCTTCTGGCTCTTCTTCCAGTCCTCTGACTAACTTACGGTATTCATTTGGTTCGTAGGGAGCTTCTAGGTACTGGACCGTATTTCCTGTCCTCTCATTGAAATCACTGACAAATTTCTTGGTGACGTAAGCCCGCTTATGGTATTCTGCCTTGGGGTGGATATTAGAATTGGCAAAATAGATGGTCACGTCTGCATACTTAGTCAAATATTCTAGTGTATAGGTACTGCAAGGGGCACAGCAAACGTGCATGAGAATAGTTGGCCGTTGCTCATTTTTCTCCCATACTTGTACCATCTTCTGCATGACACGGTCATAATTAATCTTCTGATTGGGGTTCATCTTGCTCAGAATTTCTTCTACATCGATCATGTTCTTCTCCTTTTTCTAGTCTTATTTTATCATATAAGTTAGGAGAGCTCAAATCAGTTTAGAAATGAATAGCATAAAAAGGAGGAATAGGCATTCCCTCCTTTTGTGTTTTCTATAGAAAGCTTACATCATGCCGCCCATCATGCTTGGATCCATTACTGGAGCTGGGGCTACTGGTTCTGGTTTATTGGCTACGACTGCTTCTGTAGTCAAAATCAAGCTTGCTACAGATGCTGCATTTTGTAGGGCTGAACGACTCACTTTAACTGGGTCGATAATCCCTTGATCAATCATATTGACCCACTCACCAGTTGCTGCGTTGAAGCCTGTACCAACTTCAGCATTTTTCAAACGATCGATAACGATTGAACCTTCAAATCCTGCATTGTGGGCGATTTGACGAACAGGTTCTTCCAATGCACGAAGAACAATATTGCGACCTGTTGCTTCGTCTCCTGTTAATTCCAAATCAGCCACGGCTGGAATCACATTGACAAGGGCTGTTCCACCACCTGCAACGATTCCTTCTTCAACAGCTGCACGAGTAGCGTTGAGGGCATCTTCAATGCGGAGTTTCATTTCTTTCAACTCAGTTTCAGTTGCGGCTCCGACCTTAATAACCGCCACACCACCTGACAATTTGGCCAAGCGTTCTTGCAATTTTTCACGGTCAAATTCAGAAGTTGTGGTTTCGATTTGAGACTTGATAACTGCAACACGGTGAGAAATCGCTTCAGGATTTCCAGCACCTTCTACGATAACTGTACTATCTTTGTCCACAGTCACTCTAGCTGCTTGACCAAGAGCTTCAATTGTCGCATCTTTCAACTCAAGACCAAGGTCTTCTGTGATAACTGTTCCGCCTGTCAAGATGGCGATATCTTCGAGCATAGCTTTACGACGGTCACCAAAACCAGGTGCCTTAACTGCTACCACGTTGAAGGTTCCACGAATCTTGTTCAAGACAAGAGTTGGAAGAGCTTCACCATCTACATCATCCGCAATAATCAAGAGTGGACGATTGCTTTGGAGAATACTTTCTAAGAGTGGCAAGATTTCTTGGATATTGGAAATCTTCTTATCAGTAATCAAAATGTATGGATTTTCAAGATCAGCTACCATTTTTTCGCTATCTGTTACCATGTACTGTGAAAGGTAACCACGGTCGAACTGCATACCTTCTACAACTTCAAGCTCTGTTTCCATACCACGTGACTCTTCGATAGTGATGACTCCGTCTTTGCCAACTTTTTCCATGGCTTCAGAGATGTATTCGCCGACTTTTTCAGAACGAGAAGACACGGCAGCAACCTGAGCAATAGCTTCTTTATTGGCAACTGGGATGGCATTGTTTTTCAAAGCTTCAACTGCTGCGGCAACTGCTGTTTCAATCCCACGACGAATACCGATTGGATTTGCACCTGCTGTGACGTTTTTGATTCCTTCGCGGACGATAGCTTGGGTCAAAACAGTTGCAGTTGTAGTCCCGTCACCTGCGATATCATTGGTTTTTGAAGCTACTTCTGATACCAATTTGGCACCCATATTTTCAAAATGGTCTTCCAATTCGATTTCTTTGGCAATGGTCACACCGTCATTGGTAATCAAGGGTGAGCCAAATGATTTTTCCAACACAACGTTACGACCTTTTGGTCCCAAGGTTACTTTAACAGTATCCGCAAGGATATCGACACCACGAACCATAGCTGAACGGGCATCTGATGAAAATTTAATTTCTTTTGACATACTTACTTTCTCCTTCTACTCTTCAATGATTGCCAAGATGTTAGCTTCGCCTACGATGGTGTACTTTTCATCGCCATCTTTGACATCAAGACCTGCGTGAGCTTCAACCAAGACACGGTCTCCAGCTTTAACACTTGGAGCAACCAAGTCACCGTTCAAGGTACGAACACCTTGTCCAGTAGCTACAACTTGGGCTGTTTTTGTTTTTTCTTGGGATGAACCTGCGAGGACAAAACCTCCAACAGTTTGTTCTTTTTCTTCGATTTTCAAGACCACACGGTCCCCTAATGGTTTCAACATCTGATTTCCTCCATAATGAGATAGATAGTATTAGCACTCTTTATATCTGAGTGCTAAATCATAGTTCTATTGTATCACTTGGTCAGAAATAGTCAAGAAAAAAGTCTGACTTTCTCAAGATAAAAAGCCTGAGAGCAACTCAGACTTTTTAATGCTTAAAATGGCAATTCTTCCTCTTCTAAGACCAAATCCGCCAAATCTTGGCCTGCATTATTTTCACGCATGGCACGTTGGGCGCGACTTTCCAAAAGTTGGAATCCTGTCACAAGAACTTCGGTCACATAGTTCATTTGACCATTTTTCTCAAAGCGACGGTTACGTAATTCTCCATCCACTGAAATGAGACTACCTTTAGTTGCGTAGCTTGCCAAGCTTTCTGCTAGTCTGCCCCATAGGACCATATTAACAAAATCGGCTTCGCGTTCCCCGTTTTGGTCTTTGTAACGACGGTTCACAGCGATAGTTGCTCGCGCTACCGACTTGTCATTGTTGGTTTTGTGCAATTCTGGTGTAGACGTTAAACGCCCAATCATGATAACTTTATTATACATATTTTCTTCCTCCTACTTATCTATTCGTAGGAAATCAAAAAAAGTTACAGAAATTTGTAACTTTCGAGGAAATTTTTTACTTTTTATGAACCATAAATCCTGTCGCCTGTTGATTGGCCATAATGGTCATATCTGTAATCTGCACACGACGAGGTTGACTGGTCACATAGACTACTGTGTCTGCAATATCCTGAGCTTGCAAGGCTTCGATTCCTTGGTAAACGGACGCAGCCCGCTCTTTATCACCGCGAAAACGTACCGTCGAAAAATCTGTTTCGACAATTCCAGGCTGAATGGTCGTCACCTTGATATCCGTTGCGATGGTATCAATTCGCAGACCATCTGAAAAGGTCTTAACTGCTGCCTTGGTAGCTGAATAAACTGCTGCACCAGCATAGGCGTAGATTCCTGCGGTTGACCCCATATTGATGATATGTCCTTGATTGGCTTTTACCATTGCTGGCAAGAAACAGCGAGTGACTGCCATCAAACCCTTGACATTGGTATCCAACATGGTCAGCATATCCAACTCTTCATAGTCCTGATAGGGTGCCAAGCCAAGAGCTAATCCAGCGTTATTGACCAATATATCAATCTGGCCTATCGTTTCTAGAATATCGGAGCAGACAGTCTTGACCATGGCCATATCCGTCACATCTAGTGAAAAAGTCCAAACTGTTTGATTTGGATAGGTCTCTGCAAACTCCGACTTAAGGGTTTCTAATCTGTCTATCCTTCGTCCTGTTAGAACGACATTCTCACCCTGCTCCAGATAAGCACGCGCAATCGCTTCACCGATTCCTGATGTCGCCCCTATAATCACAACATTTTTTGCCATCTTATTTCCTTCTATCTGGTCTATCAGATATTAACAACTTCTTAGGCAGTCCAGTGTTTCGCTGGATCAAATGGAGTTCCGACAACTTGGTCTTCTGATAATTCAATAATACCACGTTTTTGCGGAGCATTTGGCAGATGCAATTCACGAGGACTACACATCATGCCAAAACTCTTTTCACCACGAAGTTCACCTGGGAAAATAAGATTGCCTTTGGGCATCATAGCTCCTGGAAGAGCTACAATGGTTTTCAATCCAACACGCGCATTAGGAGCCCCTGCAACGATTTGCACTGTCTTGTCACTTGCAACTGCAACTTGGCAGATGTTAAGGTGGTCACTATCTGGATGGGCTACCATCTCGACAATTTCACCAACAACAAACTTAGATTCCTTGTCATTGACAATTTCTTCTTTAAAGCCTTCCGCCTGCAACTCTTGGTTCAAACGAGCTACTTGCTCATCTGATAAAAAGACTTGACCGCGCTCTGCAATTTCAAATAAACTTGAAACTTCAAAAATATTCCAAGCCACTGTTTCCCCATTATCTTTGAGAAAAACACGGGCTACTTTGCCTTTGCGCTCCACATCCAGTTTGGCATCTCCACTGTTTTTCACGATGACCATAAGGACATCACCGACATGTTCTTTGTTATATGTAAAAATCATTGTTTCCTTTTCTCCTATTTCAGTCCAGCTAAAAAGTCATTAATTTGTTGTTTGCTTTTACGGTCGCGATTAACAAAACGACCAATTTCCTTGTCTTTTTCTAGAACAACAAGGCTAGGAATTCCGTAAACATCCCAGAGTTTAGCTAGATCCATATACTGGTCCCGGTCCACCCGAATAAAGGTGAACTCTGGATTGGTCTCCTCAATTTCTGGCAAGGCAGGATAGATGTAACGACAATCACCACACCAGTCTGCTACAAAAAGAAAGACCTTCTTGCCATCTTTTTCTACCAAGGATGCTAATTCTTCTAAACTTGCTGGTTGTATCATAAAACTTCCTCCTCATAGACTAGGTCTTCATTTTCATAGACAAAGGTATAATGACGGCCATCCTCAAAAATGACGCCACCAACCAAGCTCTCTAGACTGCTTTCATAGACTTGAACATAGAGGGTCGCAATTTCCCCCATATCTGAAAAATGGTCTCGCACAATCGCTGTCAACTCTTCCTGAGTCTTCATGAGCTTATGGTCATCTGAAACTTTTTTCGTAGCAAGGGCAAGGCTCCCAATACCAAGCAGAGCCAGACCTGCCATCAACATTTTTTTAGCTTTCATACCATTCATTTTAACACAAAAAAGGCTTTAGGACAAATGAGGAAGTAGCAGAAAAGCAAGTAAAAAGCCTCTTCCTTTAAGGAAAAGGACTTCTTATACTCAATGAAAATCAAAGAGCAAACTAGGAAACTAGCCACAGGTTGCTCAAAACAGCGTTTTGAGGTTGTGGATGAAGCTGACGTGGTTTGAAGAGATTTTCGAAGAGTATTATTCTTATTGCCAGGCACCTGAATTGTCAACGTAGTAACCATCAGGTGTGTAGGTATTGCGAAGCATCTTACCTGACGAAGCTAAATAATACCACTTGCCATTATCTTTGACCCAATCATTCGATAGCATGGCACCAGAAGAACTTACATAATACCATTCTCCCTTGTCATAAACCCAAGCGCTTGCTTTCATGGCTCCTGAAGTTGATAAATAATACCACTTGCCTTGGTCGTAAAGCCAATCACTCGCAATCATGTCTCCTGATGATTTAAAGGCATACCAGTTGCTACCTTGATAAAGCCAAGTTTGATTGAACATGACTCCTTTATCATTCATAAAGTACCAAGTTCCCTTGTCCTTAACCCAATCATTCTGCACTAATTGACCTTGTTTTTGATAGTACCAGTTTTGGTTTGATGTTAGCCAGCTTTCTGCTTTTACAATCGGATAAAGTTCTTTGAAAGATTCTCCATCATCATATTTGTGACTGATAGATTTTAGTTTTTCAAGTTTCAACTCGCCATTGTCATAGTCTGCCCAAGCAAAGACTTTTTGACCATTGACAGTCTCTGGTAGGGTGGCAGTGTAAGTCTTGGTTTGATAATCCCATTTAGCATCGAGGTAAGTGTATTGATTATTTGATTCTTCAATACGATAGTAACCTCTCTTTCCACTATCATTATGAATATCATCCACAACTTTCGCTGACCAGGTCTTTACTTCGTTTCCGCTCTTAGCCTCGACCTTGATATCTCCTCTGTAGCCATAAGGTACGTAGAAATTCAGATAACGCCCTTCTATACCAATCATAGACTTGTCCTTTTCTTGACCTAGAAAATTGACTGTCTGATTTTGACCATCGAGACTAACCGTCCACTCGATTTTCTCGGTTTTTGGTAAATCCAAGACTTTAATATCCACTTCATGACCATTGTTAAACCGAAGAATCTTGCCATCTTGATACTGTACTCCACACTTAACAACCCATTCTTCTTTAAGCTCAAATGCCTGCCCTGAATGAGGAAAAGCCAGTAAAGCTAGACCAGCTAGAGACAAACCAAATAATGTGATTTTTTTCATTGTAAATCCTCCTTAGGATTTTTTATGTTAATTATATCACTATGTTTTTATTTTGCAACTCATATCCTAAATATGCAAGCAAAAAACCTCTGAGATTGTTCTCAAAGGTTATAATCAGCTAATTGCTGTTCTCAACCGCTGCAGTGACAAAGGCAGTGTAGAGTTCTTCTGGACGATTTGGACGGCTTGACAGTTCAGGGTGATACTGACAAGCTACAAAGAATTTATTTTCAGGGATTTCCACGATTTCGACCAAACGATTGTCTGGAGAAACACCTGAGAAGACAAAGCCTGCTGCCTCAAACTGCTCACGGAAGGCATTGTTAAACTCATAACGGTGACGGTGACGACGTTGCACCACTTCTTGATTATGATAAGCAGCTGCTGCCTTAGAGCCACGTTTCAACTTAGACGGATAAAGTCCCAAGCGAAGGGTTCCCCCCATATCCTCAACATCAATCTGATCACGCATGATATCAATGATAGGGTATTTTGTTTCTGGTGCAAGTTCTGCAGAATTGGCACCTTCAAGACCCAAAACGTGACGAGCAAACTCGATACAAGTCAACTGCATTCCCAAGCAGACACCTAACATTGGAACATCCTTTTCACGCGCATAGCGGATGGCTTGGATTTTCCCTTCCGTACCACGTTGACCAAAACCACCTGGTACGATGATTCCGTCCGCATCAGACAAGAGTTCCGCCACATTCTCTGCTGTCACATCATTGGCATTGATCCAATTGATTTTAACTTCTGCGTCATTGGCATAACCAGAGTGTTTCAAGGCTTCAACCACAGAAATGTAGGCATCTTGCAACTCCACATACTTACCGACAAGGGAAATTTTAACTTGTTTCTTGAGGTTCATGACCTTGTCCACCATGGCTGACCATTCTGTCATATCCGCTACTGGTGCGTCTAATTTCAAATGGTCACAGACAATTTGGTCCATACCTTGAGCCTGCAAGTTCAATGGAATTTGGTAAAGGTGTTCAACATCCAACGATTCGATAACGGCTTCTGGTGCCACATCACAGAACTGGGCCAGTTTGTTTTTAATTCCTTGACCAGCTGGCTCTTCTGTACGAATAACCAACATATTTGGCTGGATTCCCAATCCACGTAATTCTTTTACAGAGTGTTGAGTTGGTTTGGTTTTCATTTCACCAGCAGCCTTGAGGTAAGGAAGCAAGGTTGTATGTATATACATGACATTGTCCGCACCCACATCTGCCTTCATCTGACGAAGGGCCTCTAGGAATGGCAAGGACTCGATATCTCCTACTGTTCCACCAACCTCTGTGATAATGACATCAGAGTCGGTCGTTAGAGCGGCGCGCTTGATTTTTTCTTTCAAAGCATCTGTGATATGAGGAATAACCTGAACAGTTGCCCCAAGGTATTCTCCACGGCGTTCTTTACGAAGAACTTCACTGTAAATTTTACCAGTTGTCACGTTGGAATATTTGTTAAGATTGATATCGATGAAACGTTCATAGTGACCCAAGTCCAAATCTGTCTCAGCTCCGTCATCTGTCACAAAAACTTCCCCGTGCTGGTAAGGACTCATAGTTCCCGGATCGATATTGATATAAGGATCAAACTTTTGAATGGTTACTTTCAGACCACGATTTTTCAAGAGACGGCCCAGACTCGCTGCCACAATCCCTTTCCCAATAGACGATACCACACCACCAGTTACAAAAATATATTTCGTAGACATAGATTCCTCTTTCTAAAATGCTCAAGGTCTTGTTAACTACGAGGGGATATAGAAAACAAGACCCTACTAATAAGAATAATCTGGGACGACTGCACCAGATTCACAACTAATACTCTTCGAAAATCTCTTCAAACCGCGTCAACGTCGCCTTGCCGTAGATATGTGTTCCTGACTTTGTCAGTCTTATCTACAACCTCAAAACAGTGTTTTGAGCAGCCTACGGCTAGTTTCCTAGCTTGCTCTTTGATTTTCATTGAGTATAAAATACAAGAAGATAACTTCTTGAAAAAACAAAAATAGCTCCCTAAGAACTAGGGAGCCCCGACCTCTAAAAGAGGTGCCCGAACAATATGATACCTAAAAATAGGATAATTGTCAATAGCTAACTTTTATTCCTCGATATTTTCAGCATCATCATCTGAAAACTCGTCGTCGTCTTCGTTGAGATCCACGTCTTCACCCAAGTCATCAGGAGCGATTTCGTTGATTTCTGCATCATAAGCTTCCACTTCATTTTTTTCATCATCTGGATTTTCATCATCGTATGAAAGAGCTGGATCTGCTTCGTATGCATCTTCATCTTCTGGATCATCTGCATTGTAGTCAATGGCATCTGAATCACCATCCATGAAGGCATTGACACGTTTTTTCTTAGCTTTTGGTGCTACTTCATCGTCGTCATTTTCTTCAAGAGCGATGATTTCTTCGTCGATTTCGTCTACACCATACCATGAACGAAGTCCCCATTTGTTGTCTCCAAGTGAGATGAAGCTACCGTCAAAGTTCAACTCTGTGTAGAACAAAGGCAAAGCTTCGCGGATATCGCTGTTTGATGTTCCAAGGTAGTTTTGAATTTCGTTTACAAGATCGCTAAAATGCATCTCGTGATCGCGACCACGAAGTTCCAAGATAGCACGCGCTACCTCAATCATAGATAGTTCACTTTTTTCTTGCCCAGCAAATACTTCTAATTCCAAAGCGTTTCTCCTCATTTATACTACTATCGCCAGAGCGAACAGACTCTGACCTCATTTTATCATTTACTCTTTATTTTACGATAATTTTGCAGAATAGTCAAAGGTTAAGGGGGAGAATTATTTCTTTGCTACCCATCCGATGGCATCGTGAGGTGGATTTTCAGTATCAATCCAGATAAATTCAATACCTATTTCCCCATTTTTAAACTTGGTTAAACGAATACCGTTGATTTCCAGTTCATTGAGTCGTTGACCCGTCAAGACTTCGCGTTCCTGCAAAATGAAAATCATACATAGAAATTTTTAAAAATTTTCTCTATCGTAAACCTGCCACTATTTCAGAAGCTATACTAGCTGATTCCAAACGTAGTATAGTCATTTCATCTACCTTCCCTAATAATGGCATTGCACCATACCAAACAATGGTCTTGTTCACCAATAGAATAGGCGTGACTATTTTTGATTGAGTAAAAGATACTTTAATCTTCTTGCTCTTCAACTGGTCTAGCCCGGATTTATTTGCAACCGTCTCTGGTATACATATCTCAATTTGACTAATCCTAAATTCTTTTAGAAAATTCATCAGTTTTGTCTGGTGCACATAAGGTAAAATAAGCATACCCCCCTGTCTTTCCCCTGCTAAGTCCTCTCTCAACACCTTCTCATATCTACTATCAACATAAACGAATTGTTTCTCCTCACCCTCGATGACACGATAATCCATCTTTCGATAAGCTACTTGTCGTTTCTGAAACATCTTTTCTAAATAAGGAACATGAATATCCACATAATCGAAAATACGCACCAAAGACTTATCTTTGTAGTTTCTATGAATCCGACCTGCATACTGAATCAAATTATTTTTCCAAGAAAAGGGTGCTGCCAAGATAAGCGTGTCCAACTGAGGCAAGTCAAAACCTTCGCCAATGTATTTTCCAGTAGACAACAAAACAAACCCTTTATCTAACTGTTCTAACGTCTCCAGTAAACTTGTTCTCTCTCGGACTTTAGTTTTTCCGTTAATAATATAACAGTCATCAACCTCTTTCTCTTTCAATAACTTTTCAAAGACATCTATCTGTTGAATTCGATTGACTAGAACCAAGATATTCCGCCCTTCTGCCACTTGGTCTAGAATATCCTTGAGAATCATCTGATTCCTCACTGAGTCAGTAGCAATCCAATCACTAAGCTGTATAAAATTACTTGCTTTAGTCTTTTCAATTTCCAGATGACCAAAAGAAGTGAATCTTAATTGCAATTGCCGTTTAAAAGATGTCTCCCTCTTACCAGCAGTATGAAGTATCTCACCAATTCTCTGAAAAACAATAGGTTCATGACCATTCTTACGTTCAGGCGTAGCCGTCAAACCGTAAAGATACTTCCCTCTAAACTGTGCCACAACTTTTTCAAACATCAAGGCAGACACGTGATGACACTCATCCACAATCATCATCTCATACTTATCCAAAAGACTTTGGCTATTTTCCAACTTAAATAGAGATTGGATCATAACGACATCAACCAGTTCACTCAGCCATTTCTTAGTCCCACCGTACTGCCCGACATAGCCTATTGCCCTTTCACGACCTGATGGCGTATAACGGGTAGCTTCTTCCTCTTCGAAAGTCAAAAAATGGTTTAAACGATCCAGCCATTGGTCTAAGAGTTGCCTATTATGAACTAGGATAATTGTTTTGGTCTTCCGTTCAGAGATGAGGGCAGCACCTAAAACGGTCTTCCCAAAACCAGTCTCCGCATGGAGTAAACCATTTTCTTTGGAAATCATATCTGACAGGGCTAACTCTTGCTCAAAAGTGAGTTCTCCCTTAAATTCCACTCTAATAGACCTTTGTACCTTTCTCCTATCTTCCACAGATACCTGCTTAAATTTATCTTGCAATGGATACAGCAAGCCTCTTGGCAGCCATAAATAATGATCGGATTCTCCAAATAAATACATTCGCTCAGGAATTTGATAGGTTGGCTGTCGCATAGCCTGCTTTAAATAAAATTCGGGATTAGAAAATGAAGCCATATTTTTCAAGAAAAACAGTGTCTTGGGTGTCACAGACGATTTTTCAAGTTGGATCATATTGGATAAGACGACCTTCAACTCCTTATCCAATTCTTGCTTGCCTAACTCCTCTTGGATTAACAGTGCCACTTTAGCAGTTGAAACCCTCTGAATTTCTTGTAGATACCTCCATTGGTCTTCATAAGGCTGAAAATGTTCATCCACAAAGACCGTTCGCCCTTGATGATAAGCTTCTCCTTGAAAAGGAAGGGCAATCAAATTACCAAATCCACCTTTAGGAAGAACATCCTGATTTGGAAACATGCGATCAAAAGAATCAAAGGACAGTTGCATACTTTCCTGCATTGCCAGTTCTAACAGTTTCTTTCCAAACAAGCGAGCCTCTCGACTCGGAATCGCTTCCTCAAAGAAGAACCAAATATGGAGTCCGTGACCCGAACGAGAAATCTCTAGATGGGCTTCCATCTGGCGTTCCCTGGCTATTCTTCGAATGGCTAAACCGGCTTCTTTCCAATCTCTTTCATCCAAATCCAGTACCAAAAAATAACAGCTATCATCTAAGTGCATAGGAAAGATACCGATAGCTGTCTCCCCACGAAAATGAGATTTCAAAACGGAATCCGTCAATGTCTGGAAACTCCGTTTTTCAGGTGGCAACTGCTTCCAACCATAATCATAGGATGGAAAATACTGAATTTTCCCTTGATCATTGATGAAACTCTTAGCATAAACATCATAACGGCCAGCAAACACGGAGGTAAACAATTGTAATTTTTCTTGCGTCGTCAAGTGACTACTTTTAAGTTGGAACATCTCCTCGAACCGAGAGCGTTCCATAACAAACTGACTCTTGTCTTTAAGACGTTTACACAAGAAAAACTCACTATCCCTATTAAAAGAAGAAAAGATATCAAGTACTTCTACCACAATTCCATCCAAAGACACAAAAACAGCCATAACAATCACCTCCTTGATTCCTATAGGCTGATTATAACAAGAATAGCTGAAGTTGTACACGAAGATAAAATCCAAATAGCACTGAAAGTACGAGATAAATAGAGTTTAAACGAGCAATCTATAAAATTAAAAAAACACATATTATCAAGCGACCTAAATCTTTGATGATATGCGTTTTCTTGTAGGAATATTTACTTCATTTTTTTCCTAAAATTCAATGTTTACTCAGTATTAGGATTTTTAAAGATCGAGTTCTAGATACATCTTTTCTGATGACAGATCGTTTTGACCACCGAGCAAGAGATTTTCAAAAAAAGCTGTTAAAAACTCAGGACGTCGCTGTAAAATCTTTGCATTATCTAATACCAAGGCATCACGAAAATACTTGGCATGTTGCTGAAATGGTGTATTATCAATATCAAAACCAAACTCACGAAGATACTGAATCAAAAAGACCGTTACCGTCCGAGTGTTCCCTTCACGAAATGGATGAATCTGCCAGATTCCTGAAATAAAACGCTGGATTTGTTTAACCATATCCGCCTGGGTTAGTGTCGCATATTCAACTTGTCTTTCCTGATTAAAATCATAATCCAAGGTCATTTGAATCATAGAGAAATCAGAGTACACAACACTTTCACCATTCAAAACAGGTTCATTCTTTGTGATATTGGTTTGACGAAATTGCCCCACCGGAATAGAGGCTTCAAATATATCTTGAAACAACTCCTTATGAATAGCAAGTAGGGTCGCAGGGCTGAAGCTAAAGCCTCTTCGAGACAGTAGTTCTACAATACGTAGAGAAACCAAGTCTGCCTCCTCCGTACTTGCATCAATGGTATGATGATAAGCCGTTGCATCTTCATAAACCTGCTCGTAAGTCAGTTCACCTCGAGATTGTTTCTCAGCCAAAGATTCCATATAAGCTGATGGCACTAGATTATCAACCTTCTGTAGGCCAAAACCGATCTGCCATAAGTCACGCTTAGCTTCATAAGACAAGTTTGGATTGTCAATGTTGTAAGTTGGTTGCATAGAAAGGTCCTTTCAATTCTTTTTCTTCAGTGACTGAATAATATGATTATCAAGATATATCTGAATAAATGGGCTAGTAAGTCTAACGCGCAGACTTATCGAAGTCATTGGCATACACCACTCTGAACTCGTTGGTCTGTTCAAATCCCAACTCAATTCCCACATTATCTGAGAAGAAAGTTGCAATGTTGTACTTATCAGGTCTGTTCGAACTTAGAGGATTTGTTGTGTAGTAATCTGGTTTCTAGAAATAGATTAAATAGATTTATTATATAATGCAACAATGGTAAGAAAAATTAATAAAATAGAAGATACAATCCAAATAATATTTATATTCAGTCTAATCTCTGATATATTTTCAACTTGCTGTTTAAATTCAGATTCAGAAAATAAACTACCAATATCTTCCCCTATCAAAATATCTTTATAATTATTTTTTAATCTCTCAAAAACTTTATTGAAATCTGTCATATCTTTATTAAATTTTTTATTAGATAAATAACAATAAATTAAAGAACCAAAAAGCGCAAACAGCAACAACCATAGAATATCTTTACTAAAAATATTATCTAGAGGAGAATCAGATACAATATTAGCTATCATAGTAGTCGTAATAAATGCTACTAACGCAACAAAGTTATTGCTAAAACTACCAATTATAACATTACTATACTGATCCATTTCATACAGTGTATGTACTATAAAATCACCTATATCCTTTTTAGCACTTAGATATTCCGACACATTATTTTTTATATATAAATTATAAACCCTTGAAATATCTCTTACACTTAATTTTAAATCACTAAAATCAAATATTGACGATTCTATTACTTCCCTTGCTATTGTAAGTTTATCCAGATAAATATCATCATGGTAAATCCAATTAAAAATATCATATAATTCCTTGGAGTATAAAAAAGAAAATTGATTTATATTTATAACATCTGTTATGTTCTTTGTTGCATCTTTAGATAAATTTAATTTCTCTTTGTGAAGAAATGAAAAAGAAGATAGATAAATAAATGAAAATAGTATCTCCCATTTTTGAAATAGTTCTTTTATTCTAGAATCGAACTCACTACTGACTATATGAAAATCGTTTGGAAGTAAGGGAAACTCATTTAAATTAAAAAAATTATTAGTAAACAATACTTTCGAAAACAATTCTAATCTATTTGTTTTCGAATATTCAAAACACTTATCTTTATAATATTTAAAAAATATAGTTTCTGTTCGATATGCTTTACCAAGCATATCGTTATCATAAACTTCAAAAAAAATATACTCTGCTTTGCTAGTTATTATCGAACTCAAAAAATTCAGAAAAACAACGTTATCAAGCTTGCTTAGATTATCAATAAACTTATTGTAATTAAAGATTGATAGAGTATTATTTAAAATGTTTTTATTTATAGAGATAGTTACGTCGATTTGATCAGAGTAAGATATAAAATCTATATAAACATCATTCAGTGTTAAATTATCAATTCGTAACTCTCTCCCGGCATCATTAGTTAAATTAATTATTATTTTATCTCGTTCTGGTACTGCCTTTATAAGAGTCTTAAAGAATGAAATTCCAGGTAGTGCTTCCAGAGAAAATGATTGTTTGGCTTCAAAGTAAAGTCGATCATCATCAGTTTTAAATTTTTCTAATAGAATATCATATATTGTCATTTCCATACGTAAATTCTAAATAAGTCGTTTCATCGGTAACTTGTATTTTTAAATACTTTTTCCCTTGTTCTGTATAAGTTTCAATAACTTCTCTATTTTCTGAAACTGTTAATCTTATGCCCGGGTATACTTCATAATTTGTACGGATTCTAGCCTTTACAATATCGGCAACTACTTGAAAATTCCTCTCAAATTTTTTCTTTTCTGGTAATTCAAGTAATTCATTTTTAAATCGTTCTCTTGGAAATGATTCATCAATAGAAGAATAATCATTAAAAATGTCATCAATCATAGAATCATAATCCATAGTAGCATTTGTTCTGAAATAATGGATAAAAGAATTCCTTAAAAATGCTCGATCTTTTGGATATTCTTGCTTAATCTTTCTATTCAAAAAACCATCAATAGCATTGAAAGCGTTTTTTGTATTTTCCTCATCATTAGTCAATTCAATTAGCTCCAGAAATTCATCATACCAATACTTAGTAATTGTATCTTGATGTAGTTGAACTCCAATCTCTTCGCTACTAGTTGCATCAATATAAAAAGTTGCTGATTTATAAACTTTAATATCTTTTGGAAAACCTTGTGTATCTGATAAACCTACTTGATTTACAAAAACAACATGAGCTACTTTTGCAAGTAAAAACATATATCTTTGATTATCTCTATCATAAAACAATGCTTGAATCAGTGACCCAACTTGAACAGATTTTTTCATTTTTTCTATTTTACTCTGTGCAGATATTTCTTTCTCCAACAATCTCATAGAAACTGATTCAAAAAATTCTTCACAAACAGTTGGTTCGCTTTGATTATCTATTATATTTTTTATACAATTTATAACTTGTGTTGTTTCTGCTTTTGATTTATAATTCTTTACAATTTTATTATTTGCTATTGTAATAAGAACTGTATGAAGATACTCATCAAATTTTATGCCATCATCTGGTATATTCTTTGTTGTAGTATTATTTTCTCTATCAATCGTATAAATAGTAGCTACCTTTAATTCCACTAATTTTACTCCTAATTATAATTACTATAACCAGTATACCATAAAAACACGGCATTCCGCCGTGTTTCTATGTTTATTTTACCAACTTCTTCATCTCATCAATACGTGCTACGGTCGCATCGTACTTGACTTGGTAGTCGGCTTGTTTGTCGCGTTCTTTTTGGACAACTTCTGGTTTGGCATTGGCTACGAAGCGTTCGTTAGAGAGCTTCTTACCAACCATGTCCAGTTCTTTTTGCCATTTAGCCAATTCCTTATCGAGACGAGCCAGTTCTTCTTCGACGTTGAGGAGGTCTGCCAGTGGCAGGTAGATTTCTGCTCCTGTGATGACGCTTGACATAGCCAGTTCAGGTGCAGGGATGGTAGATGCGATTTCCAAGTGTTCTGGATTTGTGAAGCGTTTGATGTAGTTGACATTGCTGTTAAAGAAGGCTTCCAAGTCGCTATCACTTGTCTTAACAAGGATGGTGATAGGCTTGCTTGGAGCAACGTTTACTTCCGCACGCGCATTCCGAACAGCACGGATCAAGTCTTTGAGGCTTTCCACACCAGTGTGGGCAACAAGGTCTTCAAAGGCTGGGTTAACAGTCGGGTATTCCGCCGTAACGATAGAACCTTCTGAGATTTGCCCAAAGATTTCCTCTGTCACGAATGGCATGATTGGGTGAAGGAGACGAAGAATCTTGTCCAAAGTGTAAAGGAGAACAGAACGTGTGATGACTTTCTCTTCTTCATTGTCGCTATAAAGGACTTCCTTGGTCAATTCAACATACCAGTCCGCAAACTCGTCCCAGATGAAGTTGTAAAGGATATGTCCAGCGACACCAAACTCAAACTTGTCAAAGTTGGCAGTAGCTTTGCCGATGGTTTCATTGAGGTTGTGAAGAATCCAGCGGTCTGTGACATTCCCAGCTTCCTTGTTAACAACTTTTTCCACATTGGCAGTTGCTTGCTCAAGGGTCAAGCCTTCATTATTCATGAGGATGTAGCGAGAGATGTTCCAGATCTTGTTAATGAAGTTCCATGAAGCATCCATTTTCTCGTAAGAGAAACGCACGTCTTGACCTGGTGCAGAACCGTTTGAAAGGAACCAACGAAGGGCATCGGCACCGTATTTTTCGATGACATCCATCGGGTCAATCCCGTTACCGAGAGATTTGGACATCTTGCGTCCTTGCTCGTCACGGATGAGACCGTGGATAAGCACGTTTTGGAATGGCTGACGACCAGTGAATTCCAAGGATTGGAAGATCATACGAGATACCCAAAAGAAGATAATGTCGTAACCTGTTACCAAGGTTGAAGTTGGGAAGTAACGTTTGAAATCTTCTGAGTCGACATCAGGCCAGCCCATGGTTGAGAATGGCCAAAGGGCAGAACTAAACCAAGTATCCAAGACGTCTTCATCTTGTGTCCATCCGTCACCTTCTGGAGCTTCTTCACCGACGTACATTTCACCCTCAGCATTGTACCAAGCAGGGATTTGGTGACCCCACCAGAGCTGACGAGAGATTACCCAGTCATGGACATTTTCCATCCATTGGAGGAAGGTATCGTTGAAACGAGGTGGGTAGAATTCAACTTTGTCCTCTGTGTCTTGGTTTGCAATAGCATTTTTCGCCAATTGGTTCATCTTGACAAACCATTGAGTAGACAAGCGTGGCTCAACCACAACACCTGTACGCTCTGAGTGGCCAACACTGTGGACACGTTTTTCGATTTTAACAAGGGCACCGATTTCTTCCAGTTTAGCAACGACTGCCTTACGAGCTTCAAAACGGTCCATGCCTGCAAATTCGAAGGCAAGCTCGTTCATAGTTCCGTCGTCGTTCATGACATTGACTTGTGGCAAGTTGTGACGTTGACCAACCAAGAAGTCATTTGGATCGTGGGCAGGTGTGATTTTCACGACACCAGTACCAAACTCAGGATCAGCGTGTTCGTCCCCAACGATTGGGATGAGTTTATTAGCGATTGGAAGGATGACATTTTTACCAATCAAATCCTTGTAGCGTGGGTCTTCTGGATTGACCGCAACAGCTACGTCCCCAAACATGGTCTCAGGACGAGTTGTCGCAACTTCAAGGGCGCGTGAGCCGTCTTCTAGCATGTAGTTCATGTGGTAGAAGGCACCTTCGACATCCTTATGGATAACCTCGATATCGGAAAGGGCTGTGCGAGCTGCCGGATCCCAGTTGATGATAAACTCACCACGGTAGATCCAACCTTTCTTGTAGAGGTCCACGAAGACCTTGCGAACAGCTTTTGACAAACCTTCGTCAAGAGTGAAACGCTCGCGTGAGTAGTCTACAGAGAGCCCCATCTTGCCCCATTGTTCCTTGATAGTAGTGGCATATTCGTCTTTCCATTCCCAGACCTTGTCGAGGAATTTTTCACGACCGAGGTCATAGCGGCTGATGCCCTCACCACGCAAGCGCTCCTCAACCTTAGCCTGAGTCGCAATCCCCGCGTGGTCCATCCCTGGAAGCCAAAGCGTATCAAAACCTTGCATGCGTTTTTGACGGATGATAATATCCTGCAAAGTCGTATCCCAAGCGTGACCAAGGTGAAGCTTACCAGTTACATTTGGAGGTGGAATCACGATTGAATAAGGCTTAGCCTTTTGATCGCCTGAAGGCTTGAAAACATCCGCATCAAGCCATTTTTGGTAACGACCAGCCTCAACCTCGGCTGGATTGTATTTAGGTGAAAGTTCTTTAGACATGTGTTTGTCCTTTCTAGTTAATATCTTTAAATAAAATTAGTATGTAGAAGATAGGCCTTGATTCAACTCATCTTGTTTTTCTCATTATCTTCTATAAGCAAAGAAACGGTGAAAATTTTACATTAACTTTCTCTCATTATCTTCATAATATGTTTATCAAAGTCTGATATAATTTTTTGAGTTCGGTTAAATTTTTCATACTCCTGAATGGCTTTTGAGTCTGCTTGTTTCTTGGAAATACTTCCTTTTCCTTCTAAAATTTCGTACTCATTAAAAGATAGAAAACGATCAATACTATCTGCCAATCCTCGCATTGTAAACGTATTACGGCGCTCAACCAAACCCTCGATATAATCAAAATAGGCTGTAACAGTTCGCTCTAGTTGTCGAATTTCTTTTTCTTGCAAATAATTTTTGGCTACCGTTACATCTGATTTGAGCACTCGTCCATCAGGTGCATTCTTCCAAGAAGTTAATCCCATTTTTTCTTTACTAGCATCGGCTTGTTGATAGATAATTTCTGCAGCCGTACTTCCAGTAATTGCATAATGAAATTTATTTTGCACCATAGCATAGAAATTTTTAGTAATATCTGAGTTTCGATCATAATCTATGGCACATTCAGCAAAGATATCCGTGATTTGCTGATAAATCCGGCGTTCGCTAGCACGAATAGAGCGAATTCGTTCTAAAAGTTCACGGAAATAATCTTGTCCGAAAACTGTCTGTCCTTGTTTCAAGCGTTCATCATCTAAAACAAAACCTTTGATGATAAATTCTTTCAAGGTCTTGGTTGCCCATATTCTAAATTGAGTAGCCTTGCTGGAATTTACACGATAGCCTACTGAAATGATAGCATCAAGATTGTAATATTCAAGTTCACGCCGGACAGCTCTATTTCCCTCTTGTTGAACCTGTGCAAATTTTGCACAAGTTGACACCTTATCTAATTCACCACTATCATAAATGTTTTTTAAGTGCTTTGTAATGACACTTCGTTCAACTCCAAAGAGCTCTGCAAGACCTTTTTGAGTCAACCAAAGATTTTCATCCTGTAAAAGGATATCTAGCTGAACGTCGCCATTTGGTGTAGTATACAGGATGAAATTAGAAATTTCATTCAAAACCATTTCACCTCCTACTTTCCATAAACAACTACTTCTCGTTCTTAAACTTTATGCCGTTTTCTTTCAGCTTTTTAACGGTTACGGGACCAATTCCCTTCAAAGCGAGAACTTCTTTTTCAGTCCATTTTTTGAAATCTGAAGACCTACGAATCCCATTTTCAACAAAGATATGAACAAGATCCATCCGAATTCCCTTCATTGTTTCCTCGTTCATAAAGGAATACCAGTCAGTGACCTCGGATAAATTTCTTATCATACTAGAATGATTCGAAAATACTGGTTTACGACGGAACTTCTTGGCTTCGTTTGTTAAAAATTTCGTTAAAATAATATTTTCTAGTAAATAATCAAACAGAGGATACAAACTAGCTTGTAGCGATTCAACTGAATTTGGACAATAGCATTCTTGGTCTTCGATATCTATAACTTTGAATTGCCAATCTTCCTCTATAAAGAATTCAACAGCTTCATCATTGATCTCCACTAATTTTGCAAATAGCTGACTGGCTTCCTCAATTTTTCCTTGAGAAAAAGCAGAGATGATGGCATGAATAAGAATGGTATCATCCCGTTTCCCTTTATTTAATTCTTCACGATAGAAACGTTCAACCTTTAGTTCCTGACCAGTAATATGATACAAGGAAAGCATACAGAAGACAAAATTAGGAGGAAACCGTTCTGGTCGCTTACTCAAATATAGGTCAATCAATTCTATAGCCTTAGAATTGAAGTTCTCCATCATATAATACTCAATCAGAAACATCAGAGCAGACAGGATAGGGCGTGCTTCAAAATAATTCCAACTATTGTATCCATTCATTTTCCATTTTTCTAAAACTAGAATTTCAAAATCCAATACTTTTTTAAAGGTTGACAAATCAAAATCTTCAACTTCTGATAAGAATAAATGAAAATCAGCAGCAAAGTAATCTGGATTGATTTTTAAAACTTGCTTTAACAGTTTATTTCGCTTCTGTGTATTCGGAGTATGCATAGCTTCTCTAAATAAAGCATGATCCTCATGCCAGTAAAAACTTCCATTTTTCAGTTGGTAATTAATTAGCTGAACATCTGGATACTCTCCATATTCATCAGCATATTGCATCACTGCTGTATGTAGTTCATCGAAATTTTGAATGGTCCGACGTTCTACAAAAGTTGGATTTTTGGCCATGATTTCTGTCCAAACAGCCTCTTCTTCAGAAATAACTTTGATATCCAACTTTTGCTGGCGTTTTAATTCTTTTTTTCTATTTTTCTTTTTAGCCATCTATTTTCTCCTCTAACTCATTCTTCAATAGATCAGACTCTACCTCTGCTGTATTGGATATTCTTACAGCCTAGGATACAGGCTTTAATGGTAAATCTTAGTTTTTTCAGCGACTCGTTGACTTTGAAGGTTTCCCCAAGCGTGACCAAGGTAGAGTTTTTTCCAGTTACATTTGGTGGTGGGAATCACGAACGAAAAAGATTGAGACTTTTGAACTTCTTGAGTCTTGAGAACGTCTTCTTAAAGTTGTTTTGTTAACGACCAGCCTAAACATAGGACGGAGTGTATTTATGTTAAAGTTGATTAGACATTATTTTTTCTCCTTTTATGAATATTTCTTTTATATCTACGATTTATTAATACACTGTGCATGTTGTCGCGATACACGTAATATCCATTATGGGTGTTTAAATAGAAATACTGTAATAACCAAATTATAGCTTTCCCAATAACTAATGATAATATGAAACAAACGAAAATAATTATAGTTGAGGCAAATAATTCAGACATCCAATCAGCTGCGGGAGTTATAAATTCAACCAATTTCATCTTAATCTTTAAACCCCAAATAATTTCGGTTAACTTTGGAATAATACTCAACATTAATAGAGTAAGAAAACTATATAGTTGAGTTCGATAGAGGTGTCTATCCATTTTCTCAGTTCTTATTGGTTTTTTCTTATATTTTTTTGTATCAAATTGAGAATTTATTTCTCCAATTAGACTAGGAATTAATATTGGCAAAAACCAGGTTAAAGCATTTATTAATTCATTTTCCACTTGATTAAATATTGCTAACAACAATATACAGATTGTTCCAGTTAGCCATGATGCTATTACTTCTTTGGTATCTTTTGCACCATGTCTAATTAGATTATGAATTATCCACCAGAATATTAAATAAAGCGCAATAAATGAATTAAATATAAAAATGTCAGTTATTAAATCGGAATGAAAATCAATAGCTTTAGAAATAAAGTAATAAATATAGATATAATACCATAAAAACGAATTAATAAGCATCGTGGCATATACATTCCATAGTGTCTTTCCCTTGGAGATATCTATTTTATTAACTTTTTTAAATATCTTGATTGATATTATAGTTTTTATAACAGATAATACCAATGGTAATATTAAAAGTATTACAATGATAATCCAGTTATTTATGTGATTTTTACTTATGCCATAATTAGTAAAAAAATATTGAGATAAGTTGATTAAAGTTGATTCAACTAGATTTAGGTTATAAAGAATGTAAGTCAAGATTCCGCAAAATATTCCATCCCATGCGTTCATAAAAGCTAAAGATTTAGTACTTTTAGTAAGAAAAACTCTAAACTTACTAAATCGATTTTTATAGTTAAACACATATATTAGTATCAAGGCAAATTGTAAAATTATAACTAATTTAAAATCGGTAAGACAGAATATAATTAGAGATATTATTGGAAAATACGTTAGCGCATACATAAGTATTTTCCAAGTTTGAGCAAAAAGATTCCTCAATCCATTGTCAGTATTAAAATAATACATTAATTTCAATCTTTGCCTCCTAAATCTAATCTAAAGGTTGGTAAATCAAAATCTTCAACCTCTGATAAGAATGGGTGAAAATCAGCAGCAAAATAATCTGGATTGATCTTTAAAACTTGTTTTAACAGTTCATTTCGCTTCTGTGTATTTGGAGTATGCATAGCTTCTCTAAATAAAGCATGGCCCTGATTCTAATCAAAAATCCTATTTTTCAGTTGGTAATTGATTAGCTGAACATCTGGATACTCTCCGTGTTCATCAGCATATTGCATCACTGCTGTATGTAGTTCATCAAAATTTTGAATGGTCCGACGTTCTACAAAAGTTGGATTTTTGGCCATGATTTCTGTCCAAACAGCCTCTTCTTCAGAAATAACTTTGATATCCAACTTTTGCTGGCGTTTTAATTCTTTTTTTCTATTTTTCTTTTTAGCCATCTATTTTCTCCTCTAACTCATTCTTCAATAGATCAGACTCTACCTCTGCTGTATTGGATATTCTTACAGCCTAGGATACAGGCTTTAATGGTAAATCTTAGTTTTTTCAGCGACTCGTTGACTTTGAAGGTTTCCCCAAGCGTGACCAAGGTAGAGTTTTTTCCAGTTACATTTGGTGGTGGGAATCACGAACGAAAAAGATTGAGACTTGAGAACATCTTCATGAAGTTCTTTAGACATGTGATTGTCCTTTCTCTATTGTATTCATTTTATCTTGAATCTGCTTAGCAACCTCTTCTGCAGACAGATTCGTATTATTTATTTTAAAGTAGTGGTGCAACTCATTGGGTTGATGTTGGGAATTTAATTGAAGGGTTTCAGTGGTCTCTAAAATTTCTCTTTCAGATATCTCAATATGCCGTTTCAAGGGCTTGTGCTTCAACCGGTTCTCCGTTCGATTTCGACGTAAACGCTCTTCAAGACTTGTTTCCAACTCCACAAAAAGAATCTCTTGATGAAAGTTATCCAATAAATCCTGAATTTGCTGCAAATACAGCAGCTGGTACTGATTTGAAAAATCAATTACGTCAGTTAAAATTACTGATCGCTGATTTCTTGCACTTGTTCCAAGGAAAGAAAAGGTAATTCCACGAACAAATTCCCACATTTCCTCTGTAAAGTCCTGATAGATTCCTAATGCAAAATCGATGGCTTGATGGTTATAAAAGAGGGTAGCATCTGTCAGTCGAGATAACTCTTGACCAATCGTCATTTTTCCAGAAGCCGGAGCCCCAATTATGAAAAGATGCATCAAATCACCTCCCACTCACTCCTCAGCAAGCCATATCTCAAATCATCACAGCGATTTCCTTGGGCATCTTTGCGGTCTCTTATGCGAGCTTCGAGGGTAAAGCCAAGCTTTTCCGCGACTCGTTGACTTTGAAGGTTATATCCAAAGCAAGACAATTCAATTTTATGTAGATTCAATTCTTTAAAAGCCAGATCAATCAAGGCACGCGTAGCTTCTGGTACATAGCCTCTGCCCCAATAGTCTGGGTGCAAGGTATAGCCGATCTCAAGAACATCATCTTCATGGCGATGGTTGAAATCGACAGAGCCAACGATCTTATCAGTTCCTTTGACGACAATCCCGTAGCCTGCTGGGAGATTTTCCTTTTGATTACGCTCAGGAAGGATATGCTCCAGATAATAAATCTCATCTTCCAAGGTCTTGACAGGTGGAAAACCTGCTGGGTAAGAAACTTCTGGACGACTAGCATAATCAAAGATATCCTCAGCATCCGCCACAGTCCGGACTCGTAAAACGAGACGTTCTGTTTCCAAGCGTTCTGGCAGTTCAGTTCTTGCCATCCTTCTTCCTCGCTTTCTTGATAAAGCTTCCCATGGAATCAACTCGGTCATCTAGATAACGATAAACGCGCTGATGGCCGTCCCCCATAAAGTAAGTTGGGAAAAACAGTTCATTTTTAAAATGTCCCTTATCATCCAAGAGTTCTGGATCAACCAGTCGTTCAAAAATCTTAGCAAAGATATGGCAGATGCCATCTTCCTCGATGATCCGATCCACCTGACAGTCCAATACGACTGGACAAGTCTCTAAAATAGGTGCTTGTGTCAGTTTAGAAGGTTGAAAATCTAAGCCGAGTTTAGCAATCTTTTCACGGTGACTAATAAAACCAGCCTGCTCCATCTCGAGCATGAAGTTTTCATCAGGAATGTTCACGGTGAATTGTTGATAATACTTAATCTGATCTGCTGCATTTTCCTCAGCACCAATTCCAATAACTAACCAATCTCCCAGACTATAAGAGGAACTGCAGGTCGTGATATTGTACCCAAAGTTCTGGTCCTGATAGCCCAAGATGAAGATAGGAAAACCGTAGTAGAGTTTGCTGGTTTTGAAAGATTGTTTCATGACAACCTCCTTTGACTAGAGTTGCAAAATAAAAATCGCCCCTGCCATCTACATGACAGGGACGAATATGTTTATCCGCGGTACCACCCAAATTCGGGCAGAGCCCGCAACTTTTATCTTCTTGTTTTTCCTTTATGACGGCCTTAGCTCGCTTTGGCGTACTCGAGTACAGCCTGCAACTCGATGTCTAGTCCTAAACGGAAACAAAAAGACTATTCTCATATTTCATTTTTCAGTCATCAGCAACTAGTTTTGACACATTTGTGGACTTCTCAGCGCCGCCACTTTCTGTAAAATGTGGGATTCAAAACACCTCTAATGGCTCTATTGTAGCAAGATTTTGACGGAAATGCAAGGCTCAAGAAAGATTACTTGAACTTGATGCCGTTTTCTTTCAATTTCTTGATGGTAGCTGGACCGATTCCTTTCAAGGCAAGGAGTTCTTTTTCAGTCCAGTTTTTGAAATCTGAAGCAGACTTAATTCCCTCATCATAGAAAGTCTTGGCACGATCAAGTGGAAGTCCACCCAAGTTTGCTGCAAAATCTTCTACAGAATTGGCTACTTTTTGAGCTTGCTCTTTGGTAGCTTCTACTGCTTGTTCAACTTTTTTAGAAACGGCCTTACCAGCTTCGCTTGCTGACTGCTCTGCACGTTTCACGACTTTTTTTGTCTCTTCTACAACCTTCGTCACAGTGCTTGAAAAAGCACCTGCACGACGGAGGCTATTTCGTAATTGTTTTTTACGATTGAGTTTCTTTGACATGATAAAATCCTTTCAATAAAAAATCCCTGCTCTGACAAGGATTTAATATAAATATTCTATCAAGATTTTGGTAAAAAATCAAGAATCTATCTCGTTTAATAATTTCTCTCACCAAACAAGCCTTCTGGCAAATCATGGAATCCCTTACCTGCCTTGAAATTTTCAAATTTTCCAAGCAAGAACTGATAGACATCCAAGCGGCTTTCATAGCGAATCATGGCATCTTTGGCACGCTCGTCTTGGTCTTCTTCGTAGACTTTTTGACTTTCCTTGTGCGCCATGTCGTTGATCATAATCTGGGTATTGACCCAAGCCTCAAATTCCTTCATAAATTCTTGTTCGTAACTCATTTTTTCTCCTTATTCTAATCCACGGAAATAGTCCGTGTCAATCTCTCGGTAGGGCTGGATATCCTGAACATACTCCAACACTCCTTGAAATTCTCCATTCTCATCATGAACTGCAGCGTAGGTAATATGAACAAACTTACCTCGCGACTCGGACTTAAACCACATTTCATACTTGTCTTTAGTCCCCTCACGAAGCCCCTTCATGATAGTCTTGACCTTGTCCAAGTACTTAGGCGGATGGCAGAGTTCGACATTGCGCCCAACTTGGGACGGGGTCCGTTTGAAAATCATCTCATCAGCTGGCGCATTGTCATTGTAATACTGGAAAATATCATCTTTATTGACAAAGGTTATCTCCATAGGGAGGTGATTGAGGATGAGGTTGGCCTGCTCGACTGAAAGATAGCCATTCCCAAAAGCCTGTTGACTATGACGGTCCAGCACTGCTTCCTTTTCCTTAGGAGTAAAGGTAATGGTGAACTGTCCTTCTGGCGTATCTATGACTTGCTGAACTTGACCTTCTGCCGTTTCTAGCTGTACCGGCTCCTCTGCACTCTTTTCCTCAACAAAACTCTGACGTTCTGGCACCCATTTTTCTGACGGACGGATGATGGCATAACCATAGTCATCGCTCTCCTCCGCAATCTGAAGCCAGTCATCTTGGGTGAAGGACTCAAGGAGAATCATGAGAAGGATGGACTCTTCCTTGAAAATCATACTTTCAAACTCTGTCGCAAAGGATTCAAAAGCTTCCTTTACACTGCTAATCGACACTTCTGGTAGTGACTTGGCTGTCATTAGAGCTGTTTGAAAGAGTTCCCTAATCTGGTCATCCACTCCCCACATAACTTTTGGAGGTGAATCGTGACCATAGCGCTCCATGATAGGAAAGAAAAGTTCTTCTTTACGTTGGTAATGGATGTCAAATTGACCCACAAGTCCCATCTGACGTACCAAACCCTTACGCATCTCCTCCAGCATTTCTTCATCTTCCATAGACTCATAGGTATCTAACAATCTCCGAACGCGAATCAAGGCAGCACGGAGAGCCAGATTTTCTTCCTTAAAGACACGAACTGGGTGACCTGGATGCTCGGTATCGGCAACTTCGACACCCTTAACAGCATTTTTAAAAAGATTGGCATGGACATCACAGAGTTCCATGACATCTTCAAAGGTAACACCTGAGTCTGAGTTCATCAGTTCGTGCTCCATAAGGGAAATTTCGATGGCTGACACACCTGTAAAGGTCGCATCAAAACGCTCCTGAACTGACTCAGGAGAAGCGCCATTGTGTAATTCTAATAAAATATCCCGTAGGACATGTATCCGTTCATCTGCCATTAGTCTAATCCAATCACTTCGTAGCCATTTGCTTCTAGTGTGCGGACAATCTTATCCATAGGGGTTCCTTCAAGCTTAGAACCCTGTTTGAGCGATACTTTACGACCGACAGTATTACGCATCAAGGGATTGGCAAGAGGTTTAAAACCCAACTCCACTAGAATCTCTAAGACCTCTGGATGCTTGTCCACCACTTCTGCAACAGGAATTGACACATCGATGATATTGTCCATGACGACCTCCATTATCGTTTATAAATGATATTATTTATTTTATTATACCATAAGGAAAGAGATTAAAAAACTAGCAGTACAATACTTGCTAGTTCCCCACGACTTGAATTACGGCCTAAATAAGTTTAAAGAGCCAATCCAATATCTTAAATACTATCTTGTAAAACAATAATTGGACTGCAAAAGAGATGATCATCCACAAGAATTTCACAATCCCAATAATCGGTTTGATAAAAATAATAGCAAGAAGGCCCCAGAAAACTTTCATTTTCTATCCTCTGGCTTAATGAGCCACCGAGCTGTATCCATTAGTTTGTCTGCAATAAAGAGTTTCCCCAGACCGACAACGACATTGTCATCTTTCTTTATCGTTTTCATTACTTTTACACCTTGCATGGTCAAAAAGTAATTACCATAAATTTTAGCAAAAGCTTTGATAGGATTCATCTCACTCACCCTCGATTATTTCAGCCTCTTTTCGGATTGTTTCAACATCTTCTTGATATTGAACTTCACTATAGTTGACTAGTTTAGACAATTCTTTCTGCAAGCTTTCACCCATCGGTTTCATAGTTGCAAAGGTTAAACCACCTGAAATGATACCACCCAAGATAGGAATGAATTTCCCCATTCCTTTGGCCAGCCCTCCCTTGGTAAGATTCACACCAAATATTTTTAAGACTTTTTTCAAAATAGGATACCAAAGCGTCTTTGTTAAAGCTTTATTAGGCACTGTTTTCATTACCTGTTTGGCAATTGTTATACCACCAGCACGTAGCAAGGCAGCGGTTCCATTCACCCCCAACATTACGCCTAGATAAAGCAAGAGGGTATTTTGAGCATCTTCACTCAACTCCTCGCGTGAAGCCCAAAGATCCTCATAACCATAAATATAACCTAATTCTTGAGCCAATTTCAGAGAGAAACCATAAAATTGAGCCACATCAGCTGGAATGGTAATTGCCATAGCAATCCCTCCAGGTAATCCTGCCAAAACAGAGGTTCCACTCGCCAATAAAACATTATCCCTAATGCAGGCATTAGCCACTCTATCTAAGGTTTCTTGAGATAAGAGAGACGTTGGACCTTGTTCTAATAAGGTAGGAATGTCCTGTGGATCCAATTCTTTGGAAAACTTATCCACTAAAAATTTCGAACGATCAACCTTAACAATAGGTAGTTTTACCACTTGTTGTAATACTTGCATAGCTAAGTCTTGTTCAGCCATATAAATACCTCTTTTTCTTGTATCTTTCTTTCATAATATCACACTATCTGAATTTTATAAAGCTTTTTAATAATCTTTAACTCTAGAAAGATTCCCTAGTATGCTTTGTAGTCATTTCCCCACTAAAAAAGAGGGTTGCCCCTCTTCTTAGTTTTTATCCAGATTGCGTAGCATCTCGTCAATCTTGTTTCCATACTCTATGGACTCGTCTTTGACGAAGGTCAAATCTGGGATTTTGTACAATTTTAAATTGCGACCAAGTTCACGTTTGATGGTACCAGTTGCTTTTTCAAGCCCGATTTGGGCTTTTTGATTATCTGAAGCAAGGTTACTCAAAATGGTGTAGTAAACCTTGGCAACAGACAAGTCACCTAGCATCTGAACATCTGTGATGGTCACGCCTTGGACACGCGGATCACGGACTTTCTTTTGCAAAATCTCATTGACTTCACGCTTGATTTCCATGCCCACACGATCCGTACGGAAATGATTTGCCATGATATTCCTTTCTCTACTTTGAACCAAAAGCTAGGCCAGCAGACCTAGCTATTTCTATTAGATAGAGGAACTAGAGCCATTTGAATCTAGGAAACAAGCCTTAGATAGAACTGAAGTTCATCAAGGCGCTGTTGACGACGAGTCAAATGAGCTATCGTTTCTCTATTATCTCTTGATTTCTTCCATGACATACGCCTCAATCACATCATCAGTCTTGATATCATTGTATCCATCGATCATCAATCCACCTTCACGACCGTTTGTAACTTCTTTGACGTCGTCTTTGTAGTGTTTCAAGCTTGCGAGTTCGCCGTCATAGATAACGACACCATCACGGATAACACGAACTTTAGAGTCACGGGTAACCTTACCGTTAATAACCATAAATCCACCGATAGTCCCCACTTTAGACACCTTGAAGGTTTCACGAATAACTGCTTCACCGATAACTTTTTCTTCAAATTCTGGATCAAGCATCCCTTTCATGGCTTCTTCCATCTCTTCGATAACCTTGTAGATAATGCTATGGAGACGGATTTCAACATCATCAGCTTCTGCTTGTTGACGAGCTTGTGGTGTAGGGCGTACGTTGAAACCAACGATAAAGGCATTTGAAGCTTCCGCAAGAGTCACGTCTGATTCGTTGATGGCACCGACCGCTGAGTGGACGATGGTAACTTTAACACCTTCCACATCGATTTTCTGAAGTGAGGCAGAAAGGGCTTCAACAGAACCTTGTACGTCAGCCTTAATGATAACGTTAACTGATTTGAGTTCACCAGCTTTAAGGGTATCAAAGAGGTTTTCAAGGCTGACACGTTGGGTAGCTTGACGTTGTTTCATAAGGGCACGTTTGGCACGTTCTTCACCAGCTGCACGCGCAGATTTTTCATCCTCATAAACAGCAAAGTGGTCACCCGCCATTGGCGCTTCGTTCAAACCTGTGATAGAGACTGGTGTTGATGGTCCAGCAACCTTAACACGACGACCAAGGTCGTTGGTCATAGCACGGACACGACCGAAGGTATTTCCGACAACGATTGGGTCTTGGACATTCAAGGTACCTTGTTGAACAAGAAGGGTTGCGACCGCACCTTTTCCTTTATCCAAGCGAGCTTCGATAACTGTACCGATCGCACGCACTGTTGGGTCTGCTTTGAGTTCTTGGATTTCAGCCACAAGAAGGACTGTTTCCAACAATTCTTCGATGTTTTGGTTGAATTTAGCTGAGATTTCAACAAATTCAGAATCTCCACCCCAAGCAGTTGACATAACACCATGCTCTGCCAATTCACCGATAACGCGTTCTGGGTTGGCACCCGGTTTATCAATCTTGTTAATGGCTACGATGATTGGAACGTTGGCCGCTTTTGAGTGGTTAATGGCTTCGATAGTCTGAGGCATAACCCCGTCATCTGCCGCTACGACCAAGATAGTAATATCGGTAACAGATGCACCACGCGCACGCATAGATGTAAAGGCCGCGTGTCCTGGTGTATCAAGAAAGGTAATCTTCTTGCCATTTTCCACGATTTGGTAGGCACCGATATGCTGAGTGATACCACCTGCTTCACCTGTCGCAACACGAGAGTTACGAAGGGTATCTAGGAGTGTTGTTTTACCGTGGTCAACGTGTCCCATGATAGTTACAACTGGTGGACGCTCAACCAATTCATCTTCATTGAGATAACCATCTTCGACAAAGAAACGTTCGATGTCGGCATTATCCACTTCAACCTTTTGTTTGGCTTCAATACCATAATCCACCATGAGGAGTTCAATTGTTTCCCCATCCAAGGATTGGTTTTGTGTGGCCATGACACCCATCATGAAAAGTTTCTTAACGATTTCAGCTGGTTCACGTTTGATACGTTTTGCGATTTCCGCAACGGTCATACCATCTGTATATTCAAATTCTGTTGGCAATTCATGGAATTTACGCTCCGTAACAGGTTTTGGAGTCTGATTGCGGTTGTTCTTGTTATTGCCTTTTTTGTTCTTTTTATTGTTATTCCAGTTACTATTCTTTTGATTTCTCACTTGATTTTGACTACTTCGATTCTTTTGTTGTTTTCTAGGACCATCTTCTTCGTGATCATAATCGTCACGATTTTTGTCTGGTCGAGCTTGTTTTTTACGACGTGTATCCACTGCAGGTTCTGTTTTCTCAGGGACGACTTCAACCACTGCTTGAACTTGCTGTTCTTGTTGCGCTTGTTCAGCTAACTTAGCCACTTCTTCAAAGATTTCCTCTGGCTCCTTGCGTTTGTTTGCTTGGGCCAAGGCTTCTTTAGCAGCCTGAGTCTGTTTGAAACGTTCCTCACTTGAACGGGCGTACTCTGCATTTTGCTCTGCTTTTAGGGCTGCTGCACGGGCTTTAAAGTCAACACGTGGAGCCGCTTGATGTGGACGTTTGTCCTCTTGTTGACGGCGCTCATTACCACGATTTTGCTGACCTTGCTGTTTCTTAGCTTGGTCGTTAAAACGGCGATTATCGCGGTTGCCTTGACCTTGTTTTCCACCATTTCGACCGTCGTTTTTCTGACGGTTTCCGTTTTGTTGCTGGTCACGGTTATTGCCCTTATTTTGCTTGCGTCGTTCTGCCTGCTCTTTGGCACGAGCTTCACGCTCAGCCTTAAAATTACGGCTTTGCGGTTTAGCTGCTACTTTTTCTGCCTTCGGAGCAACTGGCTCAGCCGGTTTTACCTCTTCCTTAGCTACAGCTTGTTTAGCTGGCTCAGATTTTTCGGCTTTCTTTTCTGCACTTGCTTTTGGTGCTGCAGGTTTTGCTTCTGCTTTCGGAGCAGCTGCAGGCTTAAAGCTGGCAGCGATTTTTGCAGCGACAGCTTCTTCCACACTTGATGAGTGGCTTTTCACATCCAAGCCCAACTCTTTTGCACGCGCTACAACTTCTTTACTTTCTTTTCCAAGTTCTTTTGCGATTTCGTACAATCTTTTCTTAGACAAATCATGTCCTCCTCTTCTATTCCATAAGAGACCTCATTTTCTTTGTAAATCCAGCATCTGTTACAGCCAAAACCTTTCTCGATTTCCCGACTGCTATGCTTAATTCCAGTGTTGAAAACACGGTTACAATTTCTACTTGATAATAATGACTTTTATCTTGAATCTTCTTGGTCAGATTGGGTCCAGCATCATGGGCTAGAAAGACCAACTTGGCCTTGCCGTCTTGAATGGCCTTGATCACCAATTCTTCACCCGATATAATCCGCCCTGCTCGCTGAGCAAGTCCCAAGAGATTGCTTATCTTTTGCTTATTCAAGTCCTAACTCTCTTCTTTTCACTTTGTGATCCACATAGGCGATCAACTCGTCATAAAAGCTTTCTTCCACTTCCATGCTAAAGCTACGGTTAAAGACCTTCTTCTTTTTCGCCTCTAGGGCCTCTGCATTGTCTAGCTTGATATAAGCGCCGCGGCCGTTGGCCTTGCCTGTTGGATCGATAAAGACTTGTCCTTCCTTGTTCTTGACAATACGGAGCAAATCACGCTTATCAATCACTTCATTAGAGACAACAGACTTGCGCAAAGGGATTTTTCTCGTTTTCATCTTTCCCTCCTCTAGCAGCTTTTATTCTTCTACAGTATCGTTTTCTGCTTCCAACTCTACTGAAGCAGCTTCTTCCATGGCTTCAAATTCACTAGCAGACTTGATATCGATACGGTAACCAGTCAAGTGAGCTGCCAAGCGAACGTTTTGTCCACGACGACCGATAGCAAGAGAAAGCTTGTTATCTGGTACAACCACCAAGGCACGTTTGCTGTCGTTTTCATCAAAGATAACTTGGTCAACTTCAGCAGGAGCGATGGCATTGTAGATAAATTCAGCTGGATCTGCTACCCACTCGATAACGTCGATATTTTCTTCGATTGGTACCATGCGGTCATTCTTAGCATCGTAGCGAGCTGGGTGGAATTTGCTAGTGATTTTCTTGATATTAGCACCACCACGTCCAACAATTGTACCGATAGCGTCCACGTTTGGATTGTGACTACGAACGGCAACCTTAGTACGGTCACCAGCTTCACGAGCCACGCTCATGATTTCAACAGTTCCATCATAAACTTCTGGAATCTCTTGCTCCATCAAGCGTTTGATCATTTCTGGATGGCTACGGCTAACAAAGACATTCACACCACGAGGGTTATCTTCAACTTTGTAGACATAGACCTCGATACGATCATGAGAAGCAAAAACTTCTCCAGGAATTTGGTCTTGTTTTGACAATTGGGCTTCGATGCTGCCAAGGTTGACATAAATGAAGCGGTTGTCAAAGCGTTCTACTGTACCAGACATGATTTCTTGCTCATGTTCTTTGTAAGTATTGTAAGTGATGGCACGTGTTTGCTTGCGCATTTTTTCCATGATGGTTTGTTTAGCAGATTGGGCTGCTACTCGACCAAACTCAGCAGGTGCTTCTTCAAACTTGATTTTATCACCAAGTTCATAGGCTGAATTGATGGCAAGAGCATCTTTCAAGCTGATTTCCAAACGGCTATCAAATACTTCATCAACAACTTCACGGACAGTATAAACGGTAAAGTCACCTGTTTTTTCGTTGAAGTCAATAGCTACGCTATCTGATTGACCATAGCGTCTGCGATAAGCGGAACGAAGCGACTCTACTACTGCGTCGATGATGTCTTCTTTTTTGATTCCCTTGTCTTCTTCCAAAATGCGGAAGGCCTCTAGCATTTCTTTACTCATGTTTTCTTCACTTTTGAATCCTCAAAAGCTATCCTTTCTTTTTCTATAATTTAACTGCTAAACGTGCTTTTGATACTAAACTGTATGGAATTTGGACAGTTTTCTTACGTGTCTTGTCCATATATTCCATGGTCAACTCGTCCTCTTCAAAGGCCAACAAGGTTCCTTCAAAGACCTTTTGCTTATCGATGGCTTGGTAGAGCCCGACATGGATGTATTTCCCAACCGCTCCAGCGACGGCATCCTTGGTTTTCAAAGGACGTTCCAAGCCTGGACTGGTAATTTCTAGGAAATATTGTTCTGGGAAGGGATCTGGCTTGATGGTATCTAGGACAGGACTGATCATTTCTGTCAAGTCTGCCGTGTCGTTCAAGGTAATTCCTTCAGGTTTATCTACAAAAATACTGAGAATCATGTCACTGCCAATCTTTCCATACTCGATATCCACGAGTTCGAAAGGTGATTGAATGACAGGTTCTACAACTTCTCTGACTAATTCTACAATTGTTGCGATTGCGTCCACCTCCTCATAAGCAAGAGGCGAAGATATTTCCCCGCCTCTCTTTCTCATATTCTTACCCTTAGTATAGCACATTTGCTAACTTATGTAAAGCAAAAGCACTTACCACTTATACAGCCTGATTTCAGGCTATTTCTTAAAATTCTGCCTCAACTCGGTAGATAACTTGACCCTTGTTGGAGAATTTTTGCTCGTATTCTGTCATGACATTGCCTTCAAAATCACTGGCATGTAAGTCTAGCCAGACACCATTTAGTTTCATGCCATACTGAGAAAAGCTCACTAGGCTGTACTCAAACAAGCCACGGTTATCTGTCTTGAAATGAATTTCTCCATTTTCAGGCAAGATACGCTTGAAGGTGTCCAAGAAGGTCTTGTAGGTCAACCGACGCTTTTCATGACGCTTTTTAGGCCATGGATCTGAAAAGTTCAGATACAAGCGATCAATCTCACCGTCTTCAAAGTAGTCTGTCAAATCAGAACCATCTACCCACAAGAGCTTGATATTAGGCACTCCAACTTCAAGCACCTTGTCTAAAGCGTAACTCAAAACAGACTTTTGAATATCAATCCCGATATAGTTGATGTCAGGGTTTTGTTTAGCCATACCTGAAACAAAGGCACCCTTTCCACTCCCAACTTCCACATGAATGGGATTATCGTTTCCGAACAAGTTCCGCCATTTTCCCTTTGCTTCTAAGGGATTGAGGACCACATACTGGGGATTTGCCTCTAGTAATTCTGTCGCCCCTTTACGATTTCTAACTCTCATCTTCTCTTTCCATACTTGTCTCGGAAGTGACGCAAGCCATGAATCTCCCGATTGACATTTTCTAAATCTTGGTTCATATAATACTTGGAAATCTGGCTCAAATAAGACAATTGACCATACCAATACAATTTATTTAATACCGTTTGATTGTACTTGTAACCGTAGTAGGTCAACCATTCCTTCCACTGATGTTCTGGAATATAATGGCAGAGCATGTGAGCCACGTCAAACATGCGGTCAGTCAAGCGAACCGAATCCCAATCTACCAAATAAATCAATCCACTGTCTGTCTCAATCCAATTACTATGTCGTACATCTCCATGGACAATGGTCGCATGGTCCTCTCTAAATCCTGGAATAGTCTGACGTAAATCAGCCATCACTTCACTGATAAAATGATTTTTACGCAAAGCATCTGGAGCCGTTTCTTGCCAAGACTGTAGTAAGTCTACAGGTGTTTCCATGGCATAGCCCAAACGACTCAACTGTGTCATCAAAGGACGTGAGCGATGTAGACGAGTTAAAATATTGACAATTTGCTTACGATTCATATCATAGGGGGTCAATATCTTGCCTGTCAACCATTCTTGAGCACACATATCACGCCCATCTGCCAAACGGCGACTCCATAATAATTGTGGAGCAATTTGTTCTCTAGCTAGACCAGGTAGGATTGGAGAGGTGTTCATTTTTACAAAGATACGCTTCCCATCAGGATAGCTACCCATATAAGCTTTACCACTTTTCCCAGGTATGGGAGTCAGTGTTAGCTCATTATCACCCAAATCCATTTCTTTCCTCCGTATAAAGTTTCCTTACTATTCTACTAGTTTTTGGCCTATTCGTCAACCGCTCCACACCCGATTCTCAAAGAAAAGCCTCTGGATTGGCTTGGGTATCATTATAACTTGAAAAAGGCAAGCACCATCTCCTACTTACCTTTTCATAATTTTTATAAATAATATAGGAGTGGCCAACTGTTGTAAAACATGTGGACTAGAGTAGAAACCCATAGGTTTTGGCTCTTTTTATAAGCAAAGCCCAGCAACAAACCCCCAAGTAGATAAAAAATAAACGAAGGGACATTAGAAGGTCCATGCATGAAAGAAAAGAGAGAGGAAGTTAGCACAAGCCCTAACCAAGAATTGTCAAAAACCGCACCTTGAAGAAGTCCTCTGAAAATGAGTTCCTCCTGGATTGGTCCAAAAACTGAGGTAGTCAAAATCAAAGACAGGGAAATTCCTCTGCTGACTTCCGCCAAGTGTTGAACTCCTGCGCCAGAAGAAATAGCGAAGAAATGAATATAAACCAGCGTCTCAAGCACACTTAGAAGAAAGATTGCAATGAAAAGTAAAAGTTGTTTCCTGCTTAACATCCCAAAAGAAATCATTTCAAACTTTCTAGCATAAGCAACACTCAGAGAGGTTACTAGAAGACTTACAATAATCAATGCAGATTCATTTTGAAAAAAATCCCCATGATTAATCGTATAAGGAACTGTAATGACGATTAGTAGTACTAAAAATCCAAAGCACAAGGCATGAAATTTATCAAAAAACTCCATAAAATTATTCTCCTCAAGAAACAAACTTCTCTACACGTCATCCTTTAGTGCTAGTCTTTCCAAAACAAACCATTTGAGTAACCAAAACCCGACCACATAGCCAGCCCCTAAGAATATAGCCATTAAAGATAACATGGGATTTAGGAAATAAAAGACCACCACAGATACAAAGGTTAGCACAAAAACGTTAAAAGCAATGGTGTCAGAAGCCAAGACCAGAATATAAGGAGTCAACCAGTCTAAGGTTTTGGAATCTAGGAAAAATAAGTGTTTATACATGGTAACCTCCTCTATGGCTGAAAAGCAAGACTTTTGTTTTTTTACCCCAAGACCCTATGTAAAAAAGTGAGCAAAAATGGTAAGTTTGCGATGATATTATTAACAATATGAATCGAATAAGAAGGATAGATACTCTTCGTATAACGTGTTAGACAGGCAAATAGACAGCCCACTGCCGTATAGACAAGAATATCTGCGAAACTTGGCAAGCTAGAAAAGTGGGGCAAGGCAAATAAGAATGACGGAAAGAGAAGATCCAGCCCCCACCTCGAATTCTTAAAGAAGGCATGTTGAAGCAGTCCTCTACACACCAATTCTTCCATCAGAGGTCCTAGTACGATTAAGGTTAGGTAAACACCAAACTCCGCAAAATTGGTCTCACTATAGGCAATAAACAAATTCCAACCTTCGTTCGTCCCCTGAACGTGTTTAGCTGTCAGATAGTTAAAACAGATAAGCACAACAGCTGCTAACACCGTCAGGACGGAATAGCTCAACCACTTTTTTCTAGGGATACGAAAGAGATAAGCATGGCCCGACCTAACCAAAATCCAAATCATCAAGCAGATAAAGAGAAGGCTGATGATGTTTCGAATCCAGATAATATTTCCTACCCAAGACGAGAACTCCCAATAATTGCTCCAAAATTGGGTCGTCCAAGACAGTCCGAAAAACAGAAACAAATAAGAAAGAATTGCACTCGTTTTGAAAAGAATAGGGTGTTTTTTCATAGAATTCCTCCTACTATCTACAAGACAGGATGGCTCGCCTTGTCAGGCTCTATTACTGCAAGATTAAGAAGACAGCTTGTTCTTTTTAAGGCTAACCTGACTACTAGATAATAGATACATTAAGGCATTAAAGACAATGAAAATATGTCCATAGAATAAAATCAACCTCGCATCCAAACCAAGATAAAGTTTGACCATCAAAAAGATGAGCAAAAGAATTTGAAACCATAAGGTTTTTCCAAAAATAAATTTAAAGCGGTTTCGAATGTCTACTTCCTTGATTTTTACCGCCACCCCTTTATTAGCAAGAAGGAAAATGCCTGCTTCAAATAATCCACTGTAGAGAACAAGCCACCCAATCGATACATTAGAGATTTGTAAAAATGTCCCTAAAAGAATATTCAACACACTACTCAAGAAAATAACAAGAAATAATCTATATTTCATTTTAAATACCTCCATTCACTTATTTCACGGACAGTTTAATAGAGCCTTCTAATCAAAGATTCTGTCAGAAGAAGAAGGCAAGCTACTTTTTATAATACTTCAAGCCCCAAATGAGCAAAAGCATGATAAGCAAGCAGAGAATAGCGCCAATATAGGCAATTAGTTGTTGGTAAGATTCTCCTGCTGTGATACCTCTATACAAACAAATGATAGACATAAAACCTGTCAAACCGATATACATAAGTTGATTGGTTCTAGGACTAACCAAATCATCATCTTCAAACTCTCTTATCCTCATCTCCCTAGTGAGGTAAACAGTAACCAAAATAGAGGCCAAGTTAATAACCACTAAAAGAAATTGGAAAACCAATGAAAAATTTAAAAACTGACGAGATAGAAATAGATAAGTAGAGACAAGCAAGGGCAACTGACCTAGGAACAATCTCGTAAGGAAGATGTTCCGTTTTTTAGCAAGAAAAGCTTTCATTTCTTTGCTCCTTTCTTTTTAGTTAAAGCAAAATAGATCACAACCGCAATCATATAGGCTATGGTATAAAATAGATGATACCAAATACTCTCCCTAAGCGGATAAAGAAGGGTAGACATGATCAGATATAGAACGAAAATAATCAGTATTTTTTTCTTCATAAAATTTCCTCCTAAATGTATGCTTTATCTTAGTTTAGCTACAACCTTTACACTGCTAGTATAGCACTCATTTTATCCTTGGAACACTCACATCATAAATGGTCATCAAAACATCTTGAATTGTAAAAAATTAAAAAAGCAAGCATGGAAAACATACTTGCCATTTACACCATATTGATACCAACTTAATTTGTAGATTTTTTATCCTGCTATCACATATCATTTTAACAGGCGAAACAATATTAAAGAAACTCCCCTGTAGATTAAACTAGCGATAAAAAATCTCTTTATCTAATTAGATCTATCTTTATTCTTCTTTGGAGATTTTAAAAATTTTTCCCTAATTAAAGAAGTAATAAAAGAAACAAACATACCAACAACAAAAACAATAAGAAAACTTTTGAAATCCATAATTACCTCCAAGTACAGCTCCTCTACATACAAGCTCAAGCCTTTAAGCAACCATAATAGCCAATTGTAACGTTGTTTTTGCATTCACGAGGAATACCTCTTTTTACTTTCGTCCTATTACAACCTTAATAAGGCTAGTATACTACTATTTTTTAAAATTTTCCATCCAAATCACAAACGGTCATCAAAACATCTTGAATTGTTAAAAATAAAAAAAGCAAGCATGAAAAACATACTTGCCCTGGGGAACTTGACAATGTGAAAATACAAAATAGAAAACTACTCACCCTCACTTCCGTATGTTCTCATATATTCTCATGATCGCAACAAGGATAGCAGCTGTTCCACTTGCCAAAGCGATAAGGGTAATGATAATGTTGAGAATTTCAGGCGTACTCCCTATTCTGTTGACAAGACGGAGTAGAGATATAACTGCCAACTGAATCAGGAGTATTGATTCTACTCTTATCAATGAAGTCAGTTGGTTTTCAACTGCATATAAAAAGACTGGTAACATAACACAGGCTATAGCAATCACAAACAGGTTGCTCCCTGTTCCTTCTCCCTTATTCACCACGGAAATCATGAGAAGATTCGATGCTATAATCAACGTAGAACAGATGATAAAAAAGGATTTCTTATTCATATAGGGTACCTCATATACTATGGCATTTTAATTGATGACTACAGGCGGTACTTCTTTCCACAGATCTTCTAATCATCAACTGACATCGAGTGAACTGTTAAAACCTGACGAAAGACTTGATTTTGACAGGTGGTATTTAGACTGGTATTAGGATGGCTTTCCACAATTTTCATAACAGTATAGAGACCAACTCCTCTCTCTTCCCCTTTAGAACTGGCTCCAAAGGAGAAAATCTCAGAAATATCTATGCCCTCTTCTTTGATGGAATTTTCAATGATAAAGGTCTCCTGTGCTCCATTTTTTAAAAAGGCGATTGAAACATGAGGTTGACTGGCCTCTGCACTGGCTTCAATAGCATTGTCACAAAGGATGGACACAATGGTTAGAAAATCAAGTAGACTCATCCCCTCGACCTGAATCTCCTCAGGAACTTCGACATTAAAGACAATCTTCTTATCTCTAGCTTTTAGAAATTTCCCTGCTAGAAGACTTTTGAGGGCACGGTCCCGAATATTTACCAATCTGCCAAGGTCATATTTGTTGTCCTGCAATTTCTGACTAGAATCCTTTAAGACCGAGTCGTAGACCTCTTTTATCTGCTCCATATCCTCCTCTTCAATGCCCAGACGTAAACTGGTCAAGAGGTTGGTGTAGTCATGGCGAAAACTCCGGACTTCCTTGTAAAGTTCCTCTATATGCCGACTATAGCGTTCCATATCTCTGTAGCGCAAGGCCTGCTCTTGGTCCAGTCTCTCATGGAGTTTGTACTTCAAATAGGTATCCAGCTTCTTGATAACCCCCATAAAAAAGAGTAGGTAAAACACTAGAATCAGATGGCGAACAGTCGTTGATTGAATACCTTGTACATTTTCAAAATAAGACAGACTTTGCATCACTAGATAGTAAGCCCCCATTATCCAGTTAATCTTAGTCAGGGACTGTTGAAAACCTTTATCGAGAATCTCCCTCCTCAAACTAGTAAAATCATAGTCTAACCATTTCAAAAAGGCTAGAGAAATAAAGCAAATGAAAATTTTTATACATAACCAAATAAAAGAGCGGTCATCATACACATGCTCTTGCCCCAAAAATGGAAGCACAAAATAGGAGACTACCCTGAAAAAAAGATTCACCAACATCATTGGAAAGAGACCATAAAAGAAGAGTAGTTTTTTAGGAAGCCCTCTTAACAATAAGAAAGATAAACCAATGCCGTACAAGGGTTCCATAAAATAAGATAGGTAAGTATTTCCTACTATATAGCTAATCGTTACAAAAACAACTGCTAAAAGTAGCTTAAAAAGAAAGGACTTAAAAACTCTCTCCAGAGTTAGAACAATTCCATCCACCTTAAAAAATATAAACAATTCCAATCCAGATATCAAAAACACATATACTATCTTCCAAACTAATTCCATTCCAGCACCTCACTTAGTGTAAGTTATTGATAGCTTCAGACACTTCCCTGACCTTATAACGCGCTATCATACAGCTTCCACCATTGGGAAAGTAAAGAAGTTTTTCTTTCTTATCCAAACGAACCACATTGGCAGGATTGATGAGAAAAGAGCGGTGGCACTGCAAGAGACGAGGTTCCTGCTTGAAAACCTCCTCTAAACTCGCTGTAAATTCCAGCCTGTCCGTCTTAGTATAGAGAATAACACGATGGGCTCTGGGCGATGTTTCGAGATAGTAGACCTCTTTAAAAGGATACTGGAATTGGGCAAATTTTGATTTAAAGTAAAAGCAATCTTCCGCCAGACTCTTACTATCTTGACTATTGGCATAGAGGAGGGCTGTCTCGATCCGAGATTCAAACTCCTCTGCCGACAAGGCCTTATCAATGTAGTCCAAAGCTGACACTTGGTAGCGAAAGGACAAGGGCATAAACTCCGAGTGAGTCGTCACAAAGACGATGAGAGCATAGGGGTCTCGATCCCGAATCTTTCTAGCCACTTCCAGACCCCTCATCTCCTCATTTCGAATCTCAATATCCAAAAAGAATAGCTGATGCACCCCCTTCTCATGCACCTCTGCCAGCAGCTGGTCTGGCTTACCAAAGACCTCAAAAGAACTGGGAGTGATATGATGTTCTTTCAAGAGTTTCTCAATCGTCGTTTCAATCCTAGTCTGTTGGGAAAAATCATCTTCTAAAACAAATATTCTCATCTTCTTACTCTCCTTGTTTCGATTTCTTCCTAAAAAGAGAATAGCAAAAATACTATGCTACAAGCCAACCAAATCCTAAACAGGCCTTTAATGCTCCTGAAGGGTAGCTTGTTCCTCAAATAAGCATGATAATCTTACCACTATTTTATCATAAAATCTTAACAGTACCATTCAGGAAATTTCAAGGACAATTAAAGATTTGAGGCTGAAAAAAACTCTAAAAATGATAGACTGACAGTATCAAAACACAGTTGCTAGAAACAAGACTAGCACCCAGATTAGAGGAGGAATTCTCATGACAGATACAGACCCCATCAAAAGAGCTCAGACTTTGATTACTGACTTAAACAAAGCCTACCAAGCATGCAAACAGGCAAGCGCTGACGACGTCCGCTTTCAGGAGCAACTAAACTCTATTCTTGGTTTTCTAGCCAAGGCTGAAACAGTGGATAATCGAGTCTTGATTGAGCTGGAAAAATTTTACCAGACTTCCAGTCTTCTCATGGGACTCAGCGCCCTCAATCCTGATGCTCCAACTCGCGCCGCTTGGCGGGCCTATGACCGTTTCCACTTTGATCAAGTCAAGACCAAGTTAAGTCTCTATGGACCAACCATTATCTTGTAGAAAACAAAAGAAGTTGAGACAAACTGAACTCAACTTCTTTTTTAGTATCGTATAAGTACGTTTTAGTCCTGCATCTGACGTTTGACCTGATAAGGTAGGTACAAGACTAGTAAAACCAAACCAGCACCCAGCAAGGCTAGAAGGGCAAGTTTTTCTTGGAAGGTCACAAGGCCGACAATTGATTCCACAAGTAAAACAAAACTGGTCAATCCTCGGACTACAGCCTGTAAGCCTTTTTCCTTTTGCCCCTTATCCAGCGGAAAGAGTTGGGTCAAATACTGGTAGTCAAAGGCGTGATAGAGAGCCAGCAACTGGAAGAGCAAGAGATAGTTAAAGAGAACTACCACTGCTATCGCAATCCAAGCTTGCTCGATAAAGACCTGCGCCAGCAAGGAAAGTAGGAGCAGACGAAGACTGAGCGCAAAGAGGTCTCCATTTCGCAGATAAGAACGCAGATAGAGATTTTGCCAAATCTTTCCAGGCACCTTCTGAACAACCTTTAGGATAAAGTCCAGATAGGCACGACGCTTGACGCTGTTTGAAATTCCCTTTACCTGGGTAAAGAGGGCAAAGAAACGAAGCAAGACTTGCTTGCGCTTACTTTCTTGGGAAATGACAAAGTCCCAGTCCAGTCCAGTTTCAGTGAAAAATTTTCTGGCCTTTTGACGAAAGAGGAAATATTTACCTATTCCCAATAAAAGCACATAAAGTAGAAAAACTGGCAAGCCATAACCCATGGCTAAAAATAAGGGCGCAAATAAAAGCAAGAAAAGGGTCTGGACAAAGAGCCAAAAGAATAGGGAAATGCCAGTTTGACGCTTGAGATGTAGCTTGATTTTCTCTTCTCCAACTAAGAGAAAGAGCTTGTCTGGAGCCTCCATATAGGTGGCAATTCCACCCCAAAGCAAAAGTAAAATAGAGGTAATCCCTACAAACAAAAGGATAGGCCAATGATTTTCAGGAAAATGTTGCAAGAGTTGGCTGTACTGGTAGGCTAGAAAGCCCAGCAAGACAAGCAGGAACAAGACAAAGTGGTCATTGAGAACATAGCGCAAATAGCCAAGACACTCCTTACGAAAAGCCTGCTTTCTCTTTAAAAACAAGTCTTTCATAGGTCCTCCTCTTTGGTCAGAGCCAAGTAAATATCATTCAAACTAGCCTCAGGCATATCAAAAGCTTCGCGCAGTTGAGTTAGATTTCCCTTAGCACGCACCTCTCCCTTGTGAAGAATGACAAAGGCATCACACATCTTCTCCGCCGAATCCAGCACGTGGGTACTCATGAGAATAGACTTGCCTTTTTGCTTTTCCACTTCCAAAAGCTGAATCAAGTCTGCAATAGCCAGCGGATCAAGACCAAGGAAAGGCTCATCCACGATAAAAAGACTCGGATCCACCACAAAAGCACAGATAATCATGACCTTCTGCTTCATCCCTTTTGAAAAATGAACAGGAAACCAGTCTAATTTCTGGTCCAAACGGAACATTTTTAACAAGGGCTCTACTCGATCAAAAGCCACTTTCTGCTCAATACCATAAGCCATGGCAACCGTTTCGATATGCTCTCTGAGAGTCAATTCCTCATACAGACTAGGCGTCTCAGGAATGTAGCCAATTTGCTTGCGGTAGCTCGTTGCATCTTCTTGCAGGGTCAGACCATTGATATTGATGGAACCGCTATAAGGTGTCAACAGACCGATAATTTCATTGATGGTCGTTGATTTCCCAGCACCATTGAGACCAATCAGACCCACCAGTTGCCCACTTTCAACGGTAAAGGACACATCTTTCAAGACAGGGACATGGACATAGCCACCTGTCAGGTTTTTAATTTCTAACATATTTTCTCCAAATCTGGTATAATGTAGCTATATTATATCAAAATTCAATACAGTAGAGGTAGATTTTATGTCAGATTGCATTTTTTGTAAAATCATTGCAGGGGAAATTCCTGCTTCAAAAGTATATGAAGATGAGCAGGTTCTTGCCTTTCTTGATATCTCTCAAGTGACACCAGGACACACCTTAGTCGTGCCAAAAGAACACTATCGCAATCTTTTGGAAATGGATGCTACTAGCGCCAGCCAACTCTTTGCCCAAGTACCAAAAGTAGCTCAAAAAGTCATGAAAGCTACCAAGGCTACTGGTATGAATATCATTGCCAACTGTGAAGAAATCGCAGGGCAAACAGTCTTCCATACCCACGTTCACCTCGTGCCTCGCTACAGTGCGGACGATGACCTCAAAATTGATTTTATCGCCCACGAACCAGACTTTGACAAACTCGCTCAAGTCGCTGAAACTATCAAAAACGCCTAAGGAGTTGCCATGAAATTATCTAATCTACTGCTATTTGCAGGAGCTGCTGCTGGAAGTTATTTGGTCACAAAAAATCGCCAAGCCATCACAGATGAAGTCTTGAATACCACTGACCGCGTTCAAGCTATCAAGGACGATGTGGATATTATTCAAAACAGTCTGAAAATCATCGAGCAGCAAAAAGAACTCATCAAGGAATACCAAGAAGACCTGACTTACAAGTTTAAAGTCTTAGAAAAAGATATCCAGACTAGACTAGCTGTGATAAAAGAAATGCAGGAAACTGAAGATAAGTAAAAAGAGCCCGACAGCTCTTTTTGCTTTATTCACCTTCAAAGGCATCTTTTATATGGTCAAAGAAGCCTTTTTTCTTTGGATTTACTTTCAAGTCACCAGCAGCTGCGAATTCTTTCAAGGCTGCTTTTTGGCGGTCGTTCAAGCCTGTCGGCGTTACGACATTAACGGTAACGTATTGGTCACCAACTGCACCACCACGAAGACTTGGCGCTCCCTTGCCACGTAGACGGAATTTCTTACCAGTCTGAGTTCCCTCTGGAATAACCAATTCAACATCACCATGAACAGTTGGGATATCAACGGTATCACCAAGAGCTGCTTGAACAAAGTTGAGGTTTAAATTGTAGAAGATAGTCGTTCCTTCACGTTCAAACTTGTCGCTGGCTTCCACAGAAACCACTACATACAAGTCACCGTAAGGGCCACCGTTAAATCCTGCTTCACCTTGACCAGCTAGGCGAATTTGTTGACCTGTTTCCACACCAGCAGGGATTTTCACATGTACGCTATGAGCTTGTTTTTCATGACCAGTACCGTGACAGGTTGTACATGGATCTTTGATTTCTTTTCCGCGACCGTGACAGACATCACAGGTTACTTGGCGACGCATCATACCAAGCGGAGTCTGCGTATCGACGTTAATAACACCAGCGCCATGACAGCGTCCACAAGTGACTGGACTTGTTCCTGGTTTAGCACCTGAGCCATTACATGTACGACAGCTAGCTTCACGGTTATATTTGACTTCTTTTTCAGCTCCAAAAATGGCTTCTTCAAAGGTCAAGTTCACACGATACTGGAGATCATCCCCCTGACGAGGAGCATTTGGATTGCGTGAAGCACCGCCTCCGCCGAAGAAACTTGAGAAAATGTCCTCAAAACCACCGAAGCCACCTGCCCCATTGAAACCGCCGAAACCACCAGCACCACCAAAGCCACCGTTAGCTCCTGCAGCACCGTATTGGTCATAGGCAGCACGTTTTTGGTCGTCACTCAAAGTCTCATAGGCTTCTTGAACTTCCTTGTACTTTTCCTCAGCACCAGACTCCTTGTTGATATCTGGGTGGTATTTTTTCGAAAGCTTACGATAAGCCTTTTTGATCTCGTCTGCCGAAGCGTTTTTTGACACCCCCAGACGATCATAAAATTCAGTATTGTTCATAATTCAAGATACAAAGGGCGTCAAACGGACACAGCCATCTAGGAGTTTTGACGACGGACGCTTGCGTCCTAGAAAAAACTATCTTTTTGGCACAGTCCGTAGCCCGTGTTCAATTCCCTGAACACCTTTGTTCCTTTCTATTGATATTTTGAATCAAACCTCGATTTAGGTCGGGTTCAATTCCTTTCTTTTATATTGAGTAAGAAAGCTCAGAGTGTGAGTTCAATTCCCTGAACACCCTTATTCCTTTCTATAATTTTCATGTAAATCTTTAGAGGCTGTTTTCTATACTCTGCTTTACTTGATTAAACTCTTCATCTGATAGAGTAAATATCAAATCCTCTTCAGCATACTCGTTCTGTTCTTTAAAATAGTTGTCCGTATTCTCTGCCAACCCTAAACCGAAAATCACTTTTCTTGCAAACTCTTGATGTGCAAAACCAATAGCCGTAATGATTTGTTTATCTTGGACAAGAACTTTCGGTTGGAAATTCTCACGTGGAAGAAATTCAAAATAATCAAAGAAGTTTTGCCAAATTCCACCTGTAAATTTCGTGTCGTTCAACAAGCCTGCTTTCGCCAATAAAAGAGGCGCTGAAGAAATGGCTGCAATTAGGATATCCTGCTCATTAAGACTTCTCAAAAACGAGATCAATTTCTCATCTTGTAGAGTAGAACCTATATTTACCATTCCTGGCAAAATCACACAAGAATAATCTTCTATGCGGATCTGATCCAATGTTTTCGTCGGTTGACAGGGCAAACCATCCTCAGAGACCACCATCGAATTCTCAGAAGCTACATAATCAATCGTGATATCAAAAGACAGAGCTAAAGTACTCGTTAAAGTGGTTATCTCATAAAGAGAAAAATTAGGATAAATGATACAAAGTACTTTTTTCATACGCAACATCCTCTATTTTATCGAAAAACAGAGGCTGGGTTGCAACCTCTGGATTTCTTCCTATCATTACGACGTTCGAGTTTTAAAAATCAAACTAGTAATGCTAAATCGAGCACTCCCTAACCTCTTGGTGAAAAAGATAAATCTTTCTAGAAACTAAAGTTTCTGCGTCAGATTTCCTATTTTCACTGTGAGGTTTTAACGGGCTTTGCATCTTATTTCTCAGTAAACTCTCCGTCTACGACGTCATCGCCTGCGTTTCCTGTGGCTTGTGCACCTTCTGCTCCTGCTTGAGCTTGTTGCGCTGCTGCGGCTTGTTCGTAGAGTTTAACAGCAAGTCCTTGAGCTTTTTCGTTCAACGCTTCAAGTTTTGCTTTCATTTCGTCCAAGTTGTTGTCTTCTTGAGCTTTCTTAAGGTCATCAAGGGCAGCTTGGGCAGCGTCACGTTCTGCGTCGAAACCTTTGCCTTCAGTTTCCTTGATTGTCTTTTCAGTCGCAAAGATTGCTTGGTCTACTTCGTTACGAAGGTCTACTTCTTCTTTACGTTTCTTATCTGCTTCAGCGTTTGCTTCTGCATCCTTCATCATGCGGTCGATTTCTTCGTCAGTCAAACCTGAGTTAGATTGGATGACAATTGTTTGTTCTTTTTGAGTTCCAAGGTCTTTAGCTTTAACAGACACGATACCGTTCTTGTCGATGTCAAATGTTACTTCGATTTGAGGAATTCCACGAGGTGCAGCTGGGATATCTGTCAATTGGAAGCGTCCAAGAGTTTTATTATCTGCTGCCATTGGGCGTTCACCTTGAAGAACATGGATATCAACGGCTGGTTGGTTGTCTGCTGCAGTTGAGAAGACTTGTGATTTAGATGTTGGAATTGTTGTGTTGCGGTCGATGAGTTTTGTGAAGACACCACCCATTGTTTCGATACCAAGTGACAATGGTGTTACGTCAAGAAGGACAACGTCTTTAACATCACCAGTAATCACACCACCTTGGATTGCAGCACCCATAGCAACTACTTCGTCAGGGTTTACTGATTTGTTTGGTTCTTTACCAGTTTCAGCCTTAACTGCTTCTACAACAGCTGGGATACGAGTTGAACCACCAACAAGGATAACTTCGTCGATTTCTGACAAGCTCAAACCTGCATCAGAAAGGGCTTGACGAACTGGAACTTTTGTACGTTCTACAAGGTCACGAGTCAAATCGTCAAATTTCGCACGAGTCAAGGTCATTTCCAAGTGAAGAGGTCCAGCTTCACCAGCAGTGATAAATGGCAAGCTGATTTGAGTTGAAGTTACACCAGAAAGGTCTTTCTTCGCTTTTTCAGCTGCATCTTTCAAACGTTGCATTGCCATCTTGTCAGTAGACAAGTCAATACCGTTTTCTTTCTTGAATTCTGCTACCAAGTGGTCGATGATCTTTTGGTCAAAGTCGTCACCACCAAGTTTGTTATCTCCTGCAGTTGACAATACATCGAAGACACCGTCACCCAATTCAAGGATAGAGACGTCGAATGTACCACCACCAAGGTCGAATACCAAGATTTTTTCTTCTTTGTCAGTCTTGTCCAAACCATAAGCAAGAGCTGCTGCAGTTGGTTCGTTGACAATACGTTCTACTTCAAGACCAGCGATTTTACCAGCGTCTTTTGTTGCTTGACGTTGAGCATCGTTGAAGTAAGCTGGAACTGTGATAACTGCTTTCGTTACTTTTTCGCCAAGGTAGTCTTCAGCATAACCTTTCAAGTATTGAAGAATCATAGCTGAGATTTCTTGTGGAGTGTATTCTTTTCCATTTGCAGAAACTTTTTCAGAAGTTCCCATTTTAGATTTGATAGAGATGACTGTATCTGGATTTGTTACTGCTTGACGTTTTGCAGCATCACCAACGATGATTTCGCCGTTTTTGAATGAGACTACAGATGGAGTTGTGCGGTTTCCTTCTGGATTTGCGATGATTTTGCTTTCTGTTCCTTCAAGAACTGCAACTGCTGAGTTTGTTGTACCTAAGTCAATACCGATAATTTTAGACATGTGTTTTCTCCTTAAATTTTAATTCGAATTTTGATTTTTTGATATTTCCCTTAAGTGGTGGGGACGTGAGCAACTCCCTACGGGATTTCATCACTTATTTTTGAGCCTATTGTCTCAAAAATCCCCTGTTTCAGTAGCAAAAGCTACTGAAACTTTCACCACGGCGGGCAATATCTTCCTTGCAAGCTTCCGGCTTGCTTTTTATATTTCTTTCATAGTTTATTGTCGTTTCGGACAAGTTTTCTATTATGTAAATCGCGACACGAGGAGTCGAAATCGATTTTATTTCGACGACGACTTGTTTTAGCTACCGTCAGAATTGCCTAATCGAACACGCCCTAAGCTCTGGGTAAAAAAGATAGATTTCCTTGTGTTCATCGAACACTTCGTCAATCTCCTATTTTTACTGTGAGCTTTTACGGGCTTTGTATCTTAGTTATAAACCACAACCATTGCTGGGCGTAGGATGCGGTCATGGAGTTTGTAGCCTTTTTGGAAGACTTGGGCGATGGTGTCTGCTGGGTGTTCATCGTCTGCTGGGAGAGTTTGGATAGCCATATGGTAGTTATGGTCAAATTCACCGTCAGCTGCGATTTCTTCGATTCCTTCTTCTTTCAAAGCGTGAATCAAGCTTTCTTGCACCATCTCCAAGCCCTTCTTCACATCGTCTGTCAATCCTTCAACTGCAAGTGCACGCTCTAGGTTGTCCAAAGAAGGAAGAATCGCTTTTGCCAAGTCCTGGCTACGGTAACGTTGCAAGTTTTGACGCTCTTCGTTTGCACGGCGTTGGATATTTTGCATTTCTGCATGAGCGCGAAGGTATTTGTTTTCGAACTCATCCGCACGTTCACTTGCCAAGTCCAACTCAGACTTTTCAGGAGTTGTTTCTTCAGCCGCTTCCACAACTTCCTCTTCTTGAACTTCTTCTACTTCTTCATTTTTTATATCTTGGGCCATTTTCGCCTCCTTTAATAATTTCAATCTTAATGTACTTCGTAATGATTACTGCTGAGGTAGCGGTAAAAATCTGTCAACTTCATGGTCAAAACACGATTGACTACATTGACTTGGTTGATTAGCTGTTGGTAATCCAGATTAACCGGACCGATAATGGCTAGAATTCCAACTCCCCGATAAGGAATGAGGAACTTACTACTAATCACCGCTAGGTCTGCTAGACAGGACTCTTGACTGTCTGCAACACGGACATTTTGCATCTGATCCTCATGCAGCCCCTCACGAATATCCAAGGCCACCTTTTGCGGTTGGTCAAAGAACTGATAAGCTGCCAGATTGGCAAAATTCAAGAGATTTACCTTGCCCGCCACCACAATGTTTTCGTTGAACATTTCCTTAAAGATATGTTCAAATAGATCGATCACATTGTCCGTTGTTGTAAAGTAACGCTGGATAATCTGCGGAATCTCCGTCCGAATCTTGTAGTGAATATCTAGAACGGTATGGCCGAGGAAACGTTCTTGAATGATGCTCTTCAGTTTCAGCAAATCCTCCTGCAAAAAATTCCTTGGAATCATAAACTGACTGGTAACCGTTCGAGACTCATCTAGGGTGAATACCGCCAAGGCTGTATGTTGCCCCAAAACAACGATATCAAAGGCTGTCAAACGTTGCCTGCTAGGCTCAACATCCAGTGCTACTACCGTACAGCCACTCAAGTCTGTCAGTAGATTAGCAGCCTCTTGCAGAATATCCTCTAGCTTGAAGAATTCCTGATCAAAGGCTTTGACAATCTCATATACCTCATTTTCAGCCAGACGGTCAAAATCCAGTGAGTGTTTCACATAGTATTGAAAACCAGCAACACTTGGCATTCGACCACTTGAAGTATGGGCCTTCTCAAGCAAACCTTGCTTTTCTAGAGCCGCCATGTCATTACGAATGGTTGCACTGCTAGAGTTAATAGACTCTTGCAAGGCTTTGGATCCGACAGGTTCGTGCGTTTTGGTAAAGATGTCAATAATCAGATTTAAAATATCCTGCTGACGCTCTGTAACCACCTCATCACTCCTCTCTGTCTGATCAATTAGCACTCGATACACTTAAGTGCTAACTTATGATTCTATTATACACCCTTAAAAGAGAATGTCAAGATAAAAACTCAAAAAATTAGCACTCTTTTATCAAGAGTGCTAAAAATCAGTCTGAAGACCTAAAAACTCACTGTTCATCTACTTGGTATTTCCTTTTAAGTCTAAAAAAACCATAGATTAGATAAGAAATCAGAAAAGCATATAAAAGAAAAATAATAAAGAAAGACATAGAAAGCTCCTCTTTAAATAGACTCATACAGACAACAAGACCACCTAAGAAAGTAGCTGTACAGGAACGAAGTCTAGATCGCATAACTTTCCATCTGAGCCCCTTACTCATATAGACTTGATCCTCTGAAAGTATATCAGAAGCTGGTTTACGAAGAATTGAACAAAAACCTCTTTCTATCAATTCCCAACCTCTATCTCTAAAATCTTGCAATTCATGCTGATGCTTTTTAAGAAATCTAGAATCATAGATACAATAGATGACATCGTCCGGTTGACATTGGTCAAAATAGAACAAACCAAAACGACTCGTTCTATACCTCCAACCTTTCAAATGCATCTCATGCAAATATTCTTCCTTCTTGTCTAAATCAAGAATAGTGAAGATCCGAAATTGCTTTTTATTTATCATGACTTCCCCTCCAATTTTGAGCATACCTACCCTATCATAAATCTGATAATTCCTTCTTTTTATGCCATAACTTCCAGCTAATATAGGCAACTATTAACAAAAGGATTAAAGACAAGAAAATATCTAGCCCGACCGCAAATAAACTCCATAGACCATACGCATTACTTTTATTGAGCAACTTAAGTAAGAATGGTATATGTATGGCTAGCAAAAGTAAAACAGGTACTAATCGCAGTCTTAAAATGCGATTAACCATAGCTAACTTCCCGGCCGCGTCATTATAAATTTCAAACTCTGCATCCGATTCAATTTCAGAATGTACTTTTCTAAAATAGGAAAAACTATTAAAGTCTGTAATATGCTCCCAGCCACAGTCTTTAAACAGTTGTAAATAGGAAGCTCTCTCTGATTTTTCCATTGGGTAAAAGTCCAACTGATAAGACACTTGCTCAGGCTGACACTTTTCAAAGGTATACTTAACTGCAAACAATAAGATAGAATAGCTTACTTTCCTAAGTTTCCAGCCTTTAGCATGCATTTCTCTAAAGTATAGAGCCTCCCTCTCATAATCCGCAATTGTAAAAATTCGATAAACAATTTTCTTTTCCATCATCCTTCCTCCCGACTGTTTCTATAGAGCCGTTCAATACGCTTCAATTCAATATCTAAGACTTTTCGTCCCAAGTCTGTTATCTGATAGATTTTCCGTTTTTCCTCTTCGCGGACAAAGAAAATCAAACCATCCTTTTCCATTTTTGACAAGGTTCCATACATAGTTCCAGGACTAATCGAAACTTGCGAATCCGTCATCTCCTTGACCTTTTGCGTAATACTATAACCATGACCTTCCTTTTGCAGACAGAACAAGATATAAAAGCCCGTTTCCGTCATCGGAAGATAAACTCGACGAATCTTATCCGTTAATTCCATTTATAACCACCTCCTATTCAATTCGATATATCGCACTTCGTTATAAAAAATATATCACACCTCGATATAAAACACAAGAAAAAAGATCGCCCTCAGGCAATCTTTCTTCTATATTAGTAAAGATCTAAATAGTTATCAATTTCCCATTGTGAAACGAAGGTTGCATAACTTGACCATTCAATTCGTTTAGCTTCAAGGAAACTAGTATAGATATGTTCTCCAAGAGCTGCTCTAACAACTTCATCTTCAGTCAGAGCTTTCAAAGCGTTGTGAAGAGTTGATGGAAGGTCTGTAATGCCAGCTTCCTTACGCTCTTCTGCTGTCATGATGTAGATATTTTCTTCGATAGGAGCTGGTGCTTCAATTTTGTTTTCAATACCATGCAAACCAACTTCCAAAAGAACCGCCATAGCGATGTATGGGTTTGCCATCGGATCCACTGAACGCAACTCAAGACGAGTTCCCATACCACGTGAAGCAGGCACGCGCACAAGTGGCGAACGGTTACGACCAGCCCAAGCAATGTAAACAGGCGCTTCATAACCTGGAACCAAACGTTTGTATGAGTTAACCGTTGGGTTCATGATGGCAGTATAGTTGTAGGCATGCTTGATCAAACCGCCAAGGAAATAGTAGGCCGTTTCTGACAACTGCATTCCTTTTGGATCATTTGGATCAAAGAAGGCATTGTTTCCTTCTGCATCAAACAAGGACATATTACAGTGCATACCTGATCCAGCAATACCAAATTTTGGTTTTGCCATAAAGGTTGCATAAAGACCATGTTTGCGAGCAATGGTTTTAACAACAAGTTTAAAGATTTGAATCTTATCACAAGCACGGAGAACTTCATCGTACTTAAAGTCAATCTCATGTTGTCCAACCGCAACCTCGTGGTGACTCGCTTCTACTTCAAATCCCATTTTGGTCAAGACATTCACAATCTCACGACGTGTATTGTCCGCAAGGTCAGTAGGCGCCAAATCAAAGTAGCCACCCTTATCATTTACTTCAAGTGTTGGGTCACCATTTTCATCCAGTTTAAATAGGAAGAATTCTGGCTCTGGCCCAAGGTTGAAGGATTTGAACCCCACTTCTTCCATGTGACGAAGAGCACGTTTGAGATTACCACGAGGGTCACCTGCAAATGGTTCACCTTCTGTTGTATAGACATCACAGATCAAACCTGCAACACTTCCGTTTTCATCTCCCCAAGGGAAGACTGTCCATGTATCCAAGTCAGGATGCAAGTACATATCTGACTCATTGATACGTACAAAACCTTCAATAGAAGATCCATCAAACATAGCCTTGTTTGACAAGACTTTATCTAACTGTTCATCTGTAGCAGGAATTTCGACGTTCTTCATCGTCCCCAAAATATCTGAGAACATAAGACGAATAAAGGTAACATTTTTTCCCTTGACTTCACGACGAATATCTGCAGCTGTGATTGGCATGAGTTTTCTCCTTAATGTATGACTACTTGCGGTTGCCTAACCGCGACCAAAAGGTGACCGTACTGAAGCAAAGCGACCCTGTTGGAGGAGTTCATTATGAAGTGCACGACGCACCTCAGTCTGACTCACCGCTTTCTTGGATTTCGCTTCACGTTCAGCATATTTTTTCTTAATGGCAGCGATATTATAACCTTCAGAGATATAATCTTTGATTTCAAGCAGACGATCCATGTCATTCAAGGAATACATGCGACGGTTTCCTTCGTTTCGATCAGGTTTAATCAACTCTTGATCTTCATAATAACGAATCTGACGTGCTGATAGGTCGGTCAACTTCATAACACTGCCAATAGGAAAAACAGCCATATTTCGGCGAAATTCTTTTTCCTTCATTTACAATTTCCTTCTTTCTGTCTATTATAGTCTAAAAAAAGACAAACGTCAATTGATAATGTTATAAAATGTAACATTATTTTTCTTTTTTCTCTAAAAAGAGACGAATGCGGTCAATATCGTAATTTACCAGAATTGCGACAAAAACCCCCATAAAAGTTTCAAACACACGCGCAAACACGTACAAAATCGTCTCTCCAGTCGGAATCGATAGAGTAATAATTAACATAGCTGCTACACCACCGATAACACCTGCTTTATTATTCATGGCTACATTTGTCATAATGGTTAACATAGTGCAAATTGGAACCACAACCAAGATCACCCAAAAGGCTTCGTGGAAAACGGTATTTAATAGGAAGAAGACCAGAGCATAAAGGCCACCGATACTATTTCCTAGAATACGCGACGTCCCAAAATGAACACTCTTATCAAAGCTCTCCCTCAAGCTAAAAACGGCTGTCAAAGCACCGATTTGAAGACCTTTCCAGCCAAAAAAGCCAAAAATCAAGAGAACTAGAAAAACAGCAATACCTGTTTTAAAGGTTCGCATACCAAGTTTGAACTGGGATTTATCGAATTTATATTTTTTAAAATAACTCATAATCTCAACTTTCTATTTCCATTTTATCATAAATCGGTGATTTTTATGAGCAATAGTTGAGAGGAAGCGTTTTTATTTCGAGTAAAAGAAAAGAGGAACTTTCATTCCCCTCTTCTTTGATTCATTTAGTTAATCTTATTTTTCTGTCAAGGCTGCAAGTCCTGGAAGAACTTTACCTTCAAGAAGTTCCATTGATGCTCCACCACCAGTAGAGATCCATGAGAATTTGTCTGCACGTCCAAGGTTGATTGCTGCGGCAGCTGAGTCACCACCACCGATGATTGATTTAACGCCCGGTTGTTTCACGATAGCGTCCATCACACCGATTGTACCAGCTTGGAAGTCTGGGTTTTCAAATACACCCATAGGTCCGTTCCATACAACTGTTTTGGCACCAGTCAAAGCTTCATCAAATTTAGCGATAGATTTTGGACCGATGTCAAGACCAAGGAAGCCTTCAGAAACTGCTTCACCTTCAGTGTCACGCACTTCAGTGTAGCCAGCAAATGCGTTAGCTTCTTTTGAGTCAACTGGCAAGATCAATTTACCATTTGCTTTTTCAAGAAGAGCTTTCGCGACATCCAATTTGTCTTCTTCTACAAGTGAGTTACCGATTTCGATACCTTGTGCTTTGTAGAATGTGTAAGTCATACCACCACCGATAAGGACTTTATCAGCTTTTTCAAGCAAGTTTTCGATAACACCAATCTTGTCTGAAACTTTTGAACCACCAAGGATCGCTACGAATGGACGTTCTGGAGTTTCAACTGCTTCTTGGATGTAGGCAATTTCGTTTTCAAGAAGGAAACCAGCAACTGCTTTTTCAACGTTTGCTGAGATACCAACGTTAGATGCGTGTGCACGGTGAGCTGTACCGAATGCATCGTTTACGAAGATACCATCTCCAAGTGATGCCCAGTATTTACCAAGTTCAGGATCGTTTTTAGATTCTTTTTTGCCGTCAACATCTTCATAACGAGTGTTTTCAACCAAAAGAACTTGTCCATCTTCAAGAGCGTTGATAGCTGCTTCCAATTCAGCACCACGAGTTACACCTGGGAAAACAACATCTTGACCAAGTTTTGCTGCCAAGTCTGCTGCTACAGGAGCAAGTGATTTACCAGCTTTATCAGCTTCTTCTTTCACACGTCCAAGGTGAGAGAAAAGAATTGCACGTCCACCTTGTTCGATAATGTACTTAATAGTTGGAAGAGCTGCTGTGATACGGTTGTCGTTAGTGATTACGCCATCTTTCAATGGTACGTTGAAGTCAACACGAACGAGGACTTTTTTACCTTTCAAGTCAACGTCTTTAACAGTAAGTTTTGCCATGTTACAAAAACCCCTTTATTTATTTTATTCGAAACTATTATATCACACTTTGGAAATATAAGGAAAGATTTCACAAGATTTTTCGATATTTAATCTTTGTGACATGCTAGAGTATATTATTTTTGCTTTTGATAACGAATTTTCTTTCTAAAATCTTAGCTTAACACTTGTTAGATTTACTTTTATCCTTTAAAATAGAATAGGAGAAATTCCGTTATTATTTTTCGGAGGAAAAAGAAATGTCCATTAATTGGCAGGAAATTTTATTTCACTTTTTAGGTGGTCTAGGATTATTCTTATATAGTATCAAGACCATGGGAGACGGTTTGCAACAAGCTGCTGGAGATCGCCTTCGTTTTTACATTGACAAGTATACCAGCAATCCCTTTTTAGGTGTTCTAGTCGGGATTGTCGTAACTGCCCTGATTCAGTCAAGTACAGGGGTTACAGTTATCACGGTTGGACTGGTCAGCGCTAGTCTCCTCACTCTTAGACAGGCTATCGGAATTATCATGGGAGCCAACATCGGAACCACCGTTACTTCCTTTATCATTGGTTTCAAGCTTGGTGAGTATGCTTTACCCCTAATTTTCCTTGGAACCATGTTCCTCTTCTTTACAAAAAACAGAACAGCAAACAATATTGGGCGCATCCTGTTTGGTGTAGGGGGAATCTTCTACGCCCTCAACCTCATCAGTGCCGGTATGAGTCCGCTTAAAGATTTACCACAATTCAAGGAATATATGGTAACCTTGGGACAAAATCCTGTGTTGGGAGTTTTGGCCGGTGCGGTGATTACCGTCCTCATCCAGGCCTCTTCTGCGACAATCGGGATTTTGCAAGGGCTCTATGCAGGTGGATTCCTTGACCTTAAAGGTTCTCTACCAGTTCTCTTCGGGGATAATATCGGGACAACCCTAACAGTTATCATCGCGGCAGCTGGAGCCAATGTCTCTGCGAAACGCGTTGCTGCAACCCACGTTACATTTAACGTTTTAGGGACTATTCTTTGCTTAATCTTATTAGGTCCATTTACGTCTATGATTGAGTACTTCCAAGCACTCCTTCACCTCTCACCTGAGATGACCATCGCCTTCTCGCACGGTGCCTTTAACGTAAGTAACACCATTGTACAATTTCCATTCATCGGAGCCTTGGCCTACTTTGTAACCAAGCTCATTCCTGGTGAAGATGAAGTTGTGAAGTACGAGCCACTTTATCTTGATGAGCATTTGATTAAACAAGCTCCATCAATCGCTCTCGGAAATGCCAAAAAAGAACTCCTTCACTTGGGAAATTATGCTTCCAAAGCCTTTGACCTTTCATACAACTACATCATTGACCTCAATGAAAAGGTTGCTGAAAAAGGCCACAAGACGGAAGAAGCCATCAATACCATTGATGAAAAATTGACTCGTTACCTTATTACTCTTTCAAGTGAGGCCCTTAGCCAGAAAGAAAGTGAAGTGCTGACCAACATCCTGGATTCATCCCGTGATTTGGAACGGATTGGGGACCACGCAGAAGCGCTAATCAATCTGACTGACTACCTTCAACGTAAAAATGTTGAGTTCTCTGAAGCTGCTTTGCAGGAATTGGCTGATATCTATCAAAAAACCACTGGCTTTATCAAGGATGCCCTTGACAGCGTGGAAAACAATGATATTGAAAAAGCTCAAAGTCTGATTGAACGCCATAAAGAAATCAACAATATGGAACGTGTTCTCAGAAAGACCCACATCAAACGCCTTAACAAGGGCGAGTGTTCAACGCAAGCTGGGGTCAACTTTATCGATATTGTTTCCCACTACACTCGTGTATCAGACCATGCTATGAATCTGGCTGAAAAGGTCATCGCTGAACAAATCTAATGCTCTTCGAAAATCAAATTCAAACCACGTCAACGTCGCCTTGCCGTACTCAAGTACAGCCTGCGGCTAGTTTCCTAGTTTGCTCTTTGATTTTCATTGAGTATAAGTACCAAGAAGCTATCCTGAATGGGATGGCTTTTTTCTTTTCCTAACCAAGAATTGCTTTTCTACCATATAAAAAATGCTTTGATTCACAATGGAATCAAAGCATTTTAAAGAGCTCCCCATACATAATCGCAGAAGCTGCGGTTCCTCTGTACTTAGCTTCTTCTCTTTTGATAAAGCGAGCCAAGTTGAGCAACTCAGGTGCCGGATGTTTGGGATTTAGGAGCAATTCACGATTGACCAGTCCTGAGAGACGAACTGCCAGCAATTGCTCATTTGTAGTAGGCAGTTTTTTAGCAGTCTCTAGGAGAGCAGCAACTAAATCTTCACTCAAATCATGTCGAGCATGATTGTAAAGATCTTTTATAAGGCTTTCTAGGTTTGGTTCTACCATCCCTACCACCTCCTTAAGTTTAATAATTTTTAATGAAGTCAACTGTTGAACGATCCAATTTCTTCACCAAGGCTTGCAAGAAAGCTTGCGCTTCTAAGAAGTCATCCATAGCGTAGAGGGTTTGATGAGAATGGATATAACGAGCGCAAACACCGATTGTTGTAGATGGGACACCACCATTTTTCAAATGAGCTGCGCCAGCGTCTGTTCCGCCTTTACCACAGTAGTATTGGTACTTGATTCCAGCTTCTTCAGCTGTTGTCAAAAGGAAATCCTTCATACCTGGGAGAAGCAAGTGACCTGGGTCGTAGAAACGAATCAAGGTTCCATCTCCAATCTTGCCTTGACCCCCATAAACATCACCAGCAGGTGAGCAGTCAACTGCTAGGAAAACTTCTGGGTCAAACTTAGTTGTGGAAGTATGAGCACCACGAAGACCAACTTCTTCTTGGACGTTCGAGCCAAGATAGAGTTCATTGCCAAGTTTTTGACCTGACAAGGCTTCAGCTAGCTCGCTAACCATGAGAACCCCGTAGCGATTGTCCCAAGCTTTTGAGATGATATTTTTTTCATTGGCTGTCAAGATTGCAGAACTATCTGGTACGATGGTGTCGCCAGGACGGATGCCAAAGCTTTCTGCCTCAGCCTTATCCGCAAAACCACCATCAAAGACGATATCTGCAATAGCAGGCATGGTTGGTCCACCCTTTCCACGAGTCAAATGTGGAGGGACAGAACCCGAAATCACAGGAATTTCACGACCGTCACGAGTCAAGAGTTTGAAACGTTGGCTGCTAACCACCATAGGATTCCAACCACCGATTTCTACCACACGGAAGGTACCATCTGGCTTGATTTCGCTGACCATAAAACCAACTTCATCCATGTGAGAAGCGACCAAGACGCGCGGTGCATCTGCAGCTTCTGAATGTTTAATCCCGAAAATACCACCCAAGCCATCTGTCACCACTTCATCCACGTGCGGTGTCAACTTTTCACGAAGATAAGCACGGACAGGTGCTTCATGACCTGAGATCGCAGCAAGTTCTGTTACTTCTTTGATTTTTGAAAATAATGTTGTCATTTCAGTTCCTTCTTTCTTTCATCCATTTTACCACTTTTTATAGGAGAAGGATAGCGGGAAGGTGGATTTCTAAATTAGTATCTTAGTCTTACTGTATCTTAGAAAAAGCTTGTATTTTCTTGCATGTGAGGTGAAATCTAAGAACTATTCCAGGACCAACTAAACTATTAATTCCCAAACAAAAAAACAATTCAATACTATATTTGTTCAGTTTTTCATTGAATTTGCAGAAAATAGTTGACTTTGCCTTCTTATTTCTTTAAAATAGTACAAAACTAGGAAAAGGAAAAAATCATGACCAAAACAATTCTTGTTACAGGTGGAGCTGGCTACATTGGCTCCCATACCGTTAAAGCTCTTTTAAATGCTGGCTATCAGGTACATGTTCTAGATAATCTCTCTACAGGAAATCGTTCAGCTGTGGATAGTCGTGCTAGCTTTAAGCAACTAGATGTTTATGATTCTAGTGCCCTAAAAGCTTACTTAGAAGAAAATCAGATTGATGCTGTTCTTCATTGTGCAGGTGAGATTGTTGTGAGCGAAAGCATTGAAAATCCAAGTAAATACTTCACTGCCAATGTTGCTGGTATGAACCAAGTTCTCAAAGTCTTGTCTGAAGTTGGCATTCAAAAAATTATGTTCTCTTCGACTGCATCTCTCTATGGTAATAACTGTATTGACAAGCCAGCGACTGAAGATACCCTGCTCGACCCTGTCAACCCTTATGCAGAGACAAAACTGATGGGTGAACGAATGATTTACTGGATGGCCAATCGCTACGACTGGAAATATGTCATTTTCCGTTACTTTAATGTAGCTGGGGCTGAAATGGATGCTTCAAACGGCCTGCGTGTGAAAAATCCAACTCACATCATCCCTAACATCAACAAGACTGCATTGGGACAAAATGATAGCCTAAAAATATTTGGAGATGACTACGATACACGTGACGGTTCATGTATTCGGGATTACATCCATGTCTTGGACCTTGCACAAGCCCACGTTAAAGGGATGAATTACCTCTTTCAAGAAAACAGTTCTTCTCAAATCTTTAACCTAGGAACTGAAAAAGGCTATACCGTCAAAGAAATCTTTAAAACTGCTGAAGAATTGCTGGATCAAAAAATCCCACACGAGATTGTTGCGCGTCGTGCTGGTGACCCAGCTAGCGTCCTAGCAGATGCATCAAAAGCTAAACAATACCTTGATTGGCAGGCTAGCTACTCCCTCGAAGATATTATTTTATCTGATTATCGTTGGCGAGTTAAAGAAGGTAAAAATATTTTAGAATAAGAAAACAGAGGAGAAAGTCCTAGTGCTCTCTCCTTGTTTTATTCATTAAATTGTCAGAAAATTTATTGACAGATTAAAGAAATCGTGTTACAGTAATATCCGCAGGTATCTTTCGATACCAAATCTACATGAAAGGACTGGGTATGAAACTTTCTCATTATTTAATTGGCTTACTTCTACTCCTAGTCTTTCTCTCTATTAGCATTGGAACCAGTGATTTTTCTTGGGGAAAGCTTTTTGCTCTGGATCATGAAACTTGGCTCCTCTTTCAAGAGTCACGTCTTCCAAGGACGATTAGCATTCTCCTGGCTGCTTCTAGTATGAGTATGGCAGGGCTCCTCATGCAGACTATTACTCAAAATCAGTTTGCTGCTCCAAGCACAGTTGGGACCACTGAAGCCGCCAAACTAGGAATGGTACTGAGCCTCTTTGTCTTTCCGTCGGCTAGTCTGACCCAAAAGATGCTCTTTGCTTTTGTTTCATCCATCTTATTTACCCTCTTCTTTCTGGCCTTTATGACTATTTTTACCGTAAAGGAAAGGTGGATGTTGCCCTTGATTGGGATCATTTATAGTGGAATTATCGGTTCTGTGACAGAAGTTATCGCCTATCGTTTCAATCTGGTTCAGAGTATGACAGCTTGGACCCAGGGCTCCTTCTCCATGATTCAGACCCATCAGTATGAGTGGCTCTTCTTAGGGCTCATTATCCTGATTGCCGTTTGGAAATTGTCCCAAACCTTTACCATCATGAATCTAGGAAAGGAAACCAGTGAAAGTTTGGGAATTTCCTACTCCCTACTTGAAAAACTGGCCCTCTTTCTGGTTGCGCTAACGACAAGTGTCACCATGATTACCGTGGGTGGCTTGCCTTTTCTCGGGGTCATCGTTCCCAATCTTGTTCGCAAGCGCTACGGAGATAATCTAAGTCAAACCAAACTCATGGTCGTACTGGTTGGTGCCAATCTGGTCCTAGCCTGCGACATCCTCTCTCGAGTTCTGATTCGGCCCTATGAGCTGTCTGTCAGCCTCTTGCTAGGAATCATCGGCAGCCTTGTCTTTATCCTACTTCTTTGGAGAGGGGGACGAAAAGATGCAGTCTAAAAGCAAACATAGCAAACTCTTCTGGATTCTCATTATTCTGGCCATCGGAGCTTGTCTGCTCTACTTTTGGCCCATCACCCACCTGTCTGCCTTTGCTTGGAAGTTGCGTTCCCAAAAGATAGTTGTTTATCTCTTGGTAGCAATCGCGACAGGAATTTCGACCATTAGTTTTCAAACCCTGACGGAAAATCGCTTCCTGACACCAAGTATTTTGGGAATCGAATCCTTCTACGTCCTGCTACAAACCATACTACTGGTTTTTGAAAGCAAATTTCTACAGCTTGGGAAGTCTCCTATCTTAGAATTTCTAGTCTTGCTTCTTGTCCAATCCCTCTTCTTTCTCGCCTTACAAGGCTACTTGAAGACGCTGATGAAGCAAGACCTGGTCTTCATCCTGCTAATCTGTCTAGCACTGGGAAGTCTCTTTCGAAATATCAGTACCTTCCTTCAGGTTCTAATGGATCCAAATGAATACGATAAACTGCAAAACAGTCTCTTTGCTTCCTTTCAACACCTCAACACTTCCATCCTAGCCATCGGTTCTCTGATCATCCTCGCTTTGACAATCTTTTTCTTTCGAAAAGCAGTCATTCTAGATGTCTTGCACCTGCAAAGAGAAACAGCTCAGATATTGGGACTCGATGTTGAAAAAGAACAGAGAGAGCTCCTCTGGGGCATTGTACTTTTGACTTCAACGGCCACTGCCTTGGTAGGGCCTATGGCCTTCTTCGGCTTTATGCTGGCCAATCTCACCTACCTGATTGTCAAAGATTATCGGCACAAGTTGCTCTTTATCGTAGCCATTCTGATTGGATTTATCAGTTTGACCTTGGGGCAAGCCCTGATTGAAAGAGTCTTTGCACTAGAAATTCGCATCAGCATGATCATCGAGAGCGTGGGTGGTCTCTTATTCTTTATCTTACTATACAGGAGGGCGCGTCAGTGAAACTAGAAAACATTGACAAATCCATTCAAAAACAGGATATTTTGCAAGACATTACCCTTGAAGTCAGTCCTCAGAAACTGACAGCCTTTATTGGTCCAAATGGTGCTGGAAAATCAACTCTCCTCTCCATCATGAGCAGACTGACCAAGAAGGATCAGGGAATTCTCAGTATCAAAGGCCGTGAAATCGAGAGTTGGAATTCACAAGAACTAGCTCAAGAACTCACTATCCTAAAGCAGAAAATCAATTACCAAGCCAAATTGACGGTTGAAGAACTGGTCAGTTTTGGACGATTTCCCTATAGTCGAGGTCGACTGAGACCAGAAGATTGGGAAAAAATCCGAGAAACTCTGGACTATCTGGAACTGACCAACCTAAAAGACCGCTACATCGATAGTCTGTCTGGAGGCCAGCTCCAGCGGGTCTTTATCGCTATGGTACTGGCCCAGGATACAGACTTTATCTTACTAGACGAACCACTCAACAATCTCGATATCAAGCAAAGTGTTAGTATGATGCAGATTCTCAAGCGACTGGTGGAGGAACTCGGCAAGACCATTATCATCGTCCTCCACGATATCAACATGGCCAGTCAGTATGCAGATGAAATTGTCGCCTTCAAGGACGGTCAAGTCTTTAGCAAAGGAACAACCAATCAAATCATGCAGGCTGACCTGCTCAGTCAACTCTATGAGATTCCCATCACGCTAGCGGATATCAATGGCAAAAAGATCTGTATCTATAGCTAATAACATATAAGTTCAAGTTAGAGAACCTTCAGTCTCTTAGTCAATAAGACCAAGAGACTCCTTAAATCGTTATCACATTTTAAAAAGGAGAAATTATGAAAACATCCCTTAAACTTTATCTCACTGCCCTAGTGGCCAGCTTCTTGCTCATACTTGGTGCATGTAGTACAAACACAAACTCAAGCACTAGCCAGTCGGAAACAAGTAGCTCTGCTCCAACAGAAGTGACCATTAAAAGTTCGCTAGACGAGGTCAAACTTTCAAAAGTCCCTGAAAAGATTGTGACCTTTGACCTTGGTGCTGCGGATACTATTCGTACTCTAGGATTTGAAAAAAATATCGTTGGAATGCCTACAAAAACCGTTCCAACTTACCTAAAAGACCTAACTGGAAAAGTTAAGAATGTTGGTTCTATGGTTGAGCCAGACCTAGAAGCCATTGCTGCCCTTGAACCAGATTTGATTATCGCTTCACCACGTACCCAAAAATTTGTTGATAAATTCAAAGAAATCGCTCCGACTGTTCTTTTCCAAGCAAGCAAAGACGACTACTGGACTTCAACTAAGGACAACATTGAGTCCTTAGCAAGTGCCTTTGGTGAAACTGGTACACAGAAAGCCAAGGAAGAATTGACCAAGCTAGACAAGAGCATCCAAGAAGTCGCTACTAAAAATGAAAGCTCTGACAAAAAAGCCCTTGCTATTCTCCTCAATGAAGGAAAAATGGCTGCCTTTGGTGCCCAATCTCGTTTCTCTTTCTTGTACCAAACCTTGAAATTCAAGCCAACTGATACTCAATTTGAAGATTCTCGCCACGGACAAGAAGTCAGCTTTGAAAGTGTCAAAGAAATCAATCCTGACATCCTCTTTGTCATCAATCGTACCCTTGCCATCGGCGGGGACAACTCAAGCAACGATGGCGTCCTAGAAAATGCCCTTATCGCTGAAACACCTGCCGCTAAAAATGGTAAGATTATCCAACTAACACCAGACCTCTGGTATCTAAGCGGAGGCGGACTTGAATCAACCAAACTTATGATTGAAGACGCACAAAAAGGCTTGAAATAAGCAACTTCAAACTCATACTCTTCGAAAATCTCTTCAAACCACGTCAACGTCGCCTTGCCGTACTCAAGTACAGCCTGCGGCTAGTTTCCTAGTTTGCTCTTTGATTTTCATTGAGTATCAACTAACATCTTTACATGATAAAACGCATCCTATCAGAATCACTCAAACCTGATAGGATGCGTTTTTATCATTTCACTAAAATATTTTTACCTAGCCTCATTTTTCTTCTTGATTCCGTTTAAGGGAAAAATGGTCTGGGACGGGGTCCTTACCTGTTTTCGACCAGGGATGGCAACGTAAAATCCGAGCCAAGCCCATCAAGACACCCTTAAAGCCATGTTTTTCAATAGCCTGAATCATGTAGTTTGAACAAGTCGGCTCAAAGCGACAAGAAGGTGGAAAGGCTGGCGAGATAAAACGTTGGTAAAAGCGCACAGGCGCTATTAAAATTCGTTTCATTATTTCTTGGTTACAGCCATGGTGTGTAGTTGGCTGATTTCTTTTTTATTCAGACGACGAGATTCTCCTGGACGAAGACCTGTCAAATCTAGATGTCCGAAACGTGTCCGAGACAACTTGTCCACTTGAAGACCAACAGCTTCAAACATTTTTTTAACCTGATGGTTACGTCCTTCATGGATGGTCAACTGCACTACTGAGCGATTTTTAACTGGGTCCACTTTGAGAATTTCATAAACAGCCGGCTTGGTTTTCTTGCCATCAATCTCAAGACCACGGGTCAAGGGGCGGAGATTATCCTTATTGGCCACACCTTTAACACGCGCGACATAGACTTTATCAATCTCATTACGGGGATGAATCATTTCATCCGTAAAGTCCCCATCATTGGTCAAAATTAAAACACCTGATGTATCCCAGTCCAAACGTCCCACAGGGTAGATGCGCTCCTTCACGTTGGGCAAGAGGTCGACAACCGTCTTGCGGCCCTTGTCATCTGTCACACTGGAAATGACACCGCGTGGTTTGTTAAGCAGATAATAGACCTTTTCTTCGTTGTAGATAGGTTGGCCTTCAACTTCAACCTTGTCGCCTGACTTGATGGTCGTTGCTAGTTCACGCACCACTTGGCCGTTAACCGTCACCAAACCTTGCTTGATCAGCTCTTCTGCTTTTCTCCTACTGGCCACACCTGCGTGGGCAATATACTTATTGATTCTCATCTTCTTCTATCCTTTCACCAAATAATTGGCTTTCTTGGGCTTGAATCTCAAGCTCATCAATCACTGGTAATTCTTCCAAATGGTTAATTCCCATGTAATCCAGGAAATAATCCGTAGTCACATAGAGGTTGGGGCGACCCAACACTTCTTTTTTCCCGTCTTCTTTAATCAAGTCAAAAGCCTGCAACTTTGCCAAGGCCCCACTCGAGTTTACCCCACGAATGGCATCAATTTCTATCCGTGTGATGGGTTGCTTGTAGGCAATGATGGACAAGGTCTCAAGGGCAGCCCGAGACAAGCTCTGGTTAATAGGCGCTTTGGAATATTCCTTTAAAACCTCTGAAAACTGAGGCTTGGTCACCAATCTATAAGCCCCACCTGTCTCAATCAGAGCCAAACTGGAATCTGGGTCATTTTCATACTTCTGGACTAACTTTTCTATACTCTGTTGGATGCCTGTCGGTGGCAGAGAGAGGAGTTCAGCTAACTGGCGGACTCTAATCCCATCTTCACCCGCTACAAACAAGAGCGCTTCTATTTTTGCTAAAGTACTCATCTTTCCTCTCTATCAAGTCTAGCTTTTGGCCACTTGACTTTCTTCCTTCTTTTCCATGAGATAAATATCTCCGAAACTTTCCTCTTGCACAAGAATCAGCTCCTGAGTTTTGATTAACTCTAGGGTTGCCAAAAAGAGGGTAATGACCTCTTGGACATTCTGAGCTTCCTTGAACAAATCCTGCAAGCGCAATTGATCTCGTCCAGTCAAGGACTCTTTCACGATAACCATCATGTCCTCAATCTTATACTCATCCCGCAAGATAGTCGTGTGATTCTGGGCAAACTCCTCTTTTTTCTTTGCTAGGATATTTGAAAAAGCCAAAAAGAGGTCAATGGTCGTCTTGTCATGCACAAGCTCCGCATCTTCGTAAATCAACTCTGTCGGCGCTTTGGAATAATACTGGGCCCGCTCTTGGTGCTTAGCTTCCAAGTGATCCCCCAAGAGCTTGAACTTGCGGTATTCTTCGATTTGAGAGAGAAGGTCCTGCTCCAGGTCATCCTCCAAGTCTGTCACTTCTGCTACCTTTGGCAAGAGCTTGCGGCTCTTGATCAACATGAGCTGACTGGCCATGACCATGTACTCGCCCGTCACTTCCAGACGCATGGCCTGCAGGGTTGAGACATAGGCTAGATACTGCTCGATGACTTCTGTGATAGGCACATCGTAGATATCCATCTGGTACTTAGAAACCAGGTGCAAGAGCAAGTCCAATGGCCCTTCAAAATCTTTTAATTTAATATCCATTATCTATATTTTTCTAAGGTCAGAACTGTTTTTAATCCTAATTTTTTTGCAATTTCGTACAAATCGACCTTGTTTTCTATTTGTCTTAGAATGAACTGTTCCCGCAAGGCTTGGGCCGACAGAGCTGGAAAACCTTTCTCCTTGACAAAAGCTTCTAACTGACGAAAGGCCCACTGACGGGAATAGGCTTTCCCTCCCCTTTCAAAAAGATAGGTCTGGCCCATCAAGGGCTCTAATTCTGAAAGCAAAGTTGTGGGAATGGTAACAATCCTCTGTTGGGAAGCCTTCTTGATTCGCAACACCTGAAAATCCAGATTGATATCCTCAACCTTGAGAGCTAAAATCTCACTCGGTAAGAGCCCCATTTCTAGAATTAAGAGCGCTAGCAAGCGACCCTCTGAATAGTCACTTTCTTGCCAAAAAGAGTCTAGGTCTAACAGTTCTGGCTTTTCGGTCTTCTTTTCAGCTTGTTTAGCTAATTCCAAACGATAAAAGTTATCCACTTCTCCTTTTTGATAGAGAAAGTAGAGAAATTGGTTACAGGCCGAAATCTTTCGCTTCTGGGCGCTGATTTTTAGATTGGCTAGTTGGACTTGGTAAATCTTGAGACTGGTCTCAGAAATCCGCTCGCCTACCAAATCTAAAAATTGTTCCAGATCATACTTATAGGACTGCTTGGAATTGGCAGACAGACCCTGCTTTTCCTCTAAAAAGGCTGAAATCCTGTCTCTCATTTGCATCGAATCTCATATTCCTTACTAAAGTCATGCAAGAGGGCATTGACTGCCTTGAGGATAGACTTGCGCGTGATAATCCCTTGGAAAATACCAGACGCATCCACAACCGGCAAGAAGGACTCATCTACCAGCTTATGCAAGACCTCCGTAATGGTAAAATCAGGCGAGACGACCGCTACGTCCGTTCTCGTCATATGAACGATATCCGTATCTGCCATGATTTCTTGACTCAAATCATGCTCCATCTGATAAGCCATAATATCTCTGAGCCCAATCGTCCCAACAAAGTGTTTTTCATCTGTCACAACAGGAACACGGGTATAGGTCATCTGACTGAGCAAGAGGGTCGCGTGATCTGCATTGTGGGTATCAATCAACACGGCTAGATTTTCAGCAGGGGTCAAAAAAGTTTCTTCTTGCCCCAACAAGAAAGTCTCAAACTCCTTGGCAATCATCGGCTAAACTCCTTGGACAAGCCCGGATACACCTCATGGTCTCGTGTCAAAAAGTCGACTTTAAAGTAACTGTCATCAATCTCCACACGAGCATAGAGACATTCTCTGATAGATCCACGTGGTTGACTGATAGAACCTGGATTTAGAAAGAGGGTCTTGCCTTCCATCCAAGCACTTGGCACATGCAAGTGACCATAGAGGCAAATATCGGCCTCTTCTTCCTGAGCCCAGTAGTCCAACTTTTGAAAATTGAAATTAATGTCAAACAAATGTCCATGAGTTTGGATAATCTTGGTTGAACCAAGCTCAGTCACCAAACGTTCTGGGTAACCTGCATAGAAGTCCATGTTCCCTTTAACAACGCGGATGCCCTCCCAAAGTGGAGAATCCGGACGCAGTTCAGAATCGCCGTTATGAAAAACAGCGTCAACTTTGCCCACATAGCGATTACGGATTTCTTCCACAATCAAGCTATCGCCATGAGAATCGCTCATTACAATGATGGTTTGCTTTGCCATGATGGAAATACCTCCAAAAGTTTCTTAACGGCTAAGGCACGGTGAGATTGACTATTTTTTTCTTCAAGGGTTAATTCAGCTGAGGACTTGCCTGTCTCTCCTACAAGGAAGAGAGGATCGTAACCAAATCCATTTTCACCCTTAGGTTCAAAGTTAATGTAGCCTGGCCAGTCTGCTTCAACAACCAAGCTTTCCTTGTTTGGACTGGCCACGACTAGGGTTGTATGGAATTGAGCCGAGCGGTCCTTGAGTTCAAAGACCATGGCCAATTCGTGCAAGAGTTTGGCATTGTTTTCACGGTCAGTAGCTCCCACTCCTGCGAAACGTGCTGACCAGACACCTGGCAAGCCACCAAGGACATCAACTTTAAGTCCAGAATCATCTGCCAGAACCATCTTGCCCGTTAATTGGGAAATGGTTTCTGCCTTGAGACGGGCATTTTCTTCGAAGGTCATGCCTGTTTCTGCTACTTCAGGCAAGTCAGGATAGTCATTGAGGTTTTCCACATCGTAGCCTAGCTTGTCAAAGATAGCTCGAAATTCCTTGGTCTTGCCTTCGTTTCGAGTCGCAATCAATAAGGTTTCTCTGACCTTGTTTGTCTCAAAGAAATCATGAACATTGACCCCTTCTTTAGGCAATTCTACATGCAGGAGTTGCCCATTTTCAACCAAGAGTAAAGCCCCCTGACGTTGGATGACTTCCACATTTCGTCCCATTTCTTGGTTGAGGATATCTACCACAAAAGACAATAAACGGTAGAGAGAACCATAGCGTAAAACAGTAACAGAAACAGGAAAACCTCGATCCTCATCTCGAAATCTTTGGGCAAACTCCAATAGAGGAAAATCCAAGTCATCATCCGTCAACGTCCGGACGCCACCAAAAATACCATAGGACCCAACATACCAGTCCTGGTCATCCTTGTATTCATAAATTTTATTTGTCATAATTCTACATGCTCCACATAAATCTCTTTTTCCAGCCATTCTTCACCAATTTGTGCAAAACTTTGGCTGCTGGCTGTTGTGTAAAAACGGTGATGAAGTGGTCCAACATCGCGACCACGATTGATTTCAAAATAATTAAGTAAGACTGAGATATCCCGTACACACTCTGCCCCACTATCAATGAGGTGAACCTTGGGCCCCATGACATTTTGGATGATGGGGCGAAGGAGTGGATAATGGGTACAGCCCAAAATCAAGCTATCTACCTTTCCAACCAAGGGACGCAGGGTTTCATAGACCACTTTCTTGGTAACACTGGTTGACAGAGCACCAGACTCCACCAAGGGAGCAAACTTGGGACAGGCCAAGCTCTCCACCTGTAAGTCCGGATCCAAATCATGGATTTTCTGACGGTAGATATCTGATTGTACCGTCATGGGTGTTCCAATCACTCCGATTTTCCCACCTTGACTGGACTTGATAGCTGCCGAAGCTCCTGGCAAAATCACACCTAGGACAGGAATATCTAGTTGAGCCTTAATTTCTTCCCAGACGACCGCAGTCGCAGTATTACAAGCAATGACAATCATTTTGACATCCTTGGTCAAGAGAAAGTTGACCAACTGCCAAGTATATTCACGAATTTGCTCAGCAGGACGGGGCCCGTAAGGCGCCCGTGCCGAATCTCCAATATAGACGATTTCTTCATGGGGAAGTTGGCGCATGAGCTCGCGCACAACGGTCAAGCCCCCGACACCCGAATCCAAAAAACCAATCGGTCGATTATCCATACAGTCTTCTTTCTAGTCTTTTTTCTGATTGATAGTTCATTATGATTACCGTTCCTTATGAACTGAATAATGACAGCCTAATCAACAACTATCTCTCTTAATCATAATCAAATATCAATAGAATGCAAGGAAAAAGTCTCATCCCTAAACCCTTAGCCAACATAGTGAGAAGTCTGGAACTTTCATCCCAGACTTTTCCTTATTTATTTTTTCTTTTTATTGTTAGCAAGGGCTGCCTTTTGTTGGCGGATGATTTGGTGGTAAACTTGTTGTACCTTAGCTTCGCTTGGTTTTTGACCATTTGCACTCAAAAGAGTACGAACTGCTTCAGCATTCAAACGTGGGTTGTCAGCAAATTCTTTTTCGATTTGCTTACGAACCAAGTACATCCCTCCAAGAGCTCCTCCTAGAAAAGCTAGCACAATCAATACAATTGCTAATAGTAAATCCATCATTTTTCTCCTGTTTCTTTTTGAGTCTCTTTCATTATACCACAAACTAGCCACCCTGACCAGTTTGTTTTACGCTTTCAGAGATGGAATAGACAGCAAAAAGATCCCTACTTTTCTGCGAAAGAGGGCTCCTTACTGAGTTTACACTCAATGAAAATCAAAGAGCAAACTAGGAAGCTAGCCGCAGGTTGCTCAAAGCACCGCTTTGAGGTTGCAGATAAAGCTGACACGGTTTGAAGAGACTTTGCAAAGCGCAAAAAATAAAAGACTGAGACACCAGATCTCAGCCTTTTTCTTTATCCCAAAACTAATTCATCACTGACCAGACTTTGGCCACTATTTTTCTGGAAGAGATGCATGAGATCTTCAACCGTCAGATGCTTTTTCTCCTCTCCCTTGACATCCACCACTATCTTGCCTTGATAGAGCATAATGAGACGATTCCCGTACTCAATCGCATGGTTCATATCGTGGGTAATCATCAAAGTCGTCAACTGATGGTGCTCCACAATCTTTTGCGTCAAATCCATCACCATTTGACTCGTTTTCGGGTCAAGGGCCGCAGTGTGTTCATCCAACAACAAGAGCTTAGGTTTCACCAAGGCTGCCATGACTAGGGTCAAGGCCTGTCTTTGTCCTCCTGAAAGGTATTGAGTATCCACTTTCAAGCGATTTTCCAGACCAATATTCAACTCTTTCAAGGCCTCTTGAAACTGAATTCTGTCCTTTTCCTTCACGCCCCAGCCAAGTCCTCTCTTTTGTCCACGTCTCAAGGCAATAGCCATATTCTCCTCAATCGTCAAACGAGAAGCTGTCCCCATCTTAGGATCTTGAAAAACACGTGCAATATCCTTGGCTCTCTTTCGTACACTCAGATTTTTAATGGATTTCCCTTCCAACAAAAGGTCCCCTTCGTCCACAGATAGATTTCCAGCCAAGATATTCATCAAAGTGGATTTCCCTGCTCCATTTCCACCAATCACAGAGATAAAATCTCCCTCTTCAACCTCTAAGTCTAATCCTTTGAGGACATGGTTCTCATTGACTGTCCCTGCTTCAAATGTTTTGTGAATATTTTCAAGTGTTAACAAACTTGCCATAACTTTCTCCTCCTATTCATTTCTCAATTTCAGACCACGAATCTTTAATCTCTTTTGCAATTCTGGTGCAAATAAAACTAAGGCTAGCAAAATTGCATTAAAGAGACGTACTAAGTTTTGATCTAGATTTGGAATTTCATAGATATTTAAAATAATCAAACGGTAAACAATAGCACCGATTCCGATGGATAACAAGCGACCTCCAATGGTCAAGTCGTGTATCAAGACTTCCGCAATAATCACTGCACTCAAACCAACAACGATAGTTCCTGTCCCAGAAGTTACATCCGAAAATCCATCATTTTGGGCAAACAAGGAACCACATAGGGCAATCAAACCGTTTGAAATCATGTAACCAACAATCTTCATGGTGTCTACATTGACCCCATTGGCCTCACTCATCGGAATATTGTCCCCAGTCGAACGCAAGACCAAGCCAATCTCTGTTTTCATCAAAAGAGTCAAGACCAAACAAACAAGTAAGAGACAGGCCAAACTGAATGAGAAAACAGCTTCTTCATTTGTCAGTCCCAAGCTCGCCAACTGTTTAAAGACAGTTGCAGAATCTCCCAAGGAAAGATTAGGCACGCTTCCCATGATTTTAATATTGATCGAATAAAGTCCTGTCAAGGTCACAATCCCTGTCAAGAGAGCTGGGATTTTCATCTTGGTGTGGAGCATTCCTGATACCAGACCTGCTACCATACCTGCCAGCAAAGCAAGTAAGGTCGCAATCCAAGGATTTGTCCCTGCCTGTATCTGAGATACGACGACAGCCGCCCCCAGAGGAAAGGCTCCCTCAGCAGTCATATCCGCAATATCCAAAATACGGAAAGTCAAGTAGACCCCAATCGCCATAATCGACCATAGCAAACCTTCTGATAAACTAGATAATACAAAATTCATCTTAAACCTCCTTATTCCTTGCCTTCTAACTTACTAATATCAATTCCCAATACTTCTGCCATTTCTTGATTGGTATGCAATTCCAGTTTTTCAGGCAACTCAACTGCTATATTTTCTGGCTTCTCACCTTTTAAAACACGAATCAGCATGCGAGCTGTCTGTCTTCCCAATTCTTCGTAATTGGTTCCGTAGTTATACAAGCCACCCACAGCAATCATTTCTGTTGAACCACCGAATACTGGAACCTTGTGTTTAATAGAAACCTGCTTGACTGTTTCCATGGTTGATGAAATGATATTATCCGTTGGTACAAAAACCATATCCACCTCTGCCATCAAGCTTTCTGCAGCCGCCTTGACGTTGTTACTGTCCAAGATTGTTTTTTCAACAACGGTAAAGCCTTTTTCCTCCAGAAGACGCTTAGCTTCATCCTTTTGGACAACTGAGTTTGGCTCGCTCTGAGTATAGAGGATTCCAATCGTTTTAGCTTTTGGCAACACTTTCTTTATCAAATTGATTTGGGTTGAAATGGCATCTGATGACTGATCGCTTGTCCCAGTTACATTGCCCCCAGGATGTTCTCTTGACTCAACCAGCTTGGCACTGACAGGATCTGTTACCGCTGAAAAGATAACCGGTATCGTTTGTGTTGTATTGGCCAAGCTCTGAGCAGAAGGCGTTGCGATGGCTAGAACGACATCACTAGATTCTGCTAGTTGCTGGGAAATCGTTTTTAGATTTCTTTGTTCTCCCTGTGCATTTTGCAAATCAATCTCGATATTTTTCCCCTCAACATAGCCTTGCTTGGCCAGCTCATCCACAAACCCTTCTCTAGTAGCGTCTAAGGACTGGTGGGTAATAAACTGCGAAATACCGATACGAAATACATCTTTTTTCTTATCTGCCTTCAACTGATGCAAACTAATCAGAGAGGTCAAGAGGATCCCCACTACCAAGAGGGGTGCTAGTAATTTTCGAACAACTTTCATAATGAAACTCCTTCTCAGAAAAGATAAAACAAAAAACCGCCTAGATACTATCTAAACGGATGCTTGAAATAATCTAACAAGTTATAACTTTGCTAGTCCATTTAGATATTCATCTATATGGACCACAATCAAAAATCTTAGCCACATAGATACAAACAAATTGCTTGAACTGTTTGCATCCATGGTGACATGTCTACAAACACTATCTAAAGTAGCTAAAGTAAAAGTTTTGATTCATTGTTACAGCTTGTCTTTTATTCATTTCTTTTCTGCTTTCTTTTTTGATGTTTCCTATCTTACCACCTTTTTTATCAGCTGTCAAGAATATTTCAGAATTTTTTAAATTTTTTCGAAAATTCTTTCAAGATACTTTCAAAGCTTTTCAAATCAGTCCAACAAAAAAAGGTTTATAATTTCCATAAAAGTTGACATGGAAATTATAAAACCATTATTAGTTTAGTCCTTGTTGGTAACGCGCCAATTCGGCTTGGTTGGCCCAAACATAGTGACCTGGACGGATTTCAACCATGGATGGTTTATCAGTCTCATAGTCGTGTTGACTTGGGTCGTAAACCTTCAAGACCTTCTTACGTTCCAAGATTGGATCTGGAATTGGAACCGCTGAAAGCAAGGCCTGAGTATATGGGTGAATTGGATTGTTAAACAATTCTTCTGTTTCTGCAACCTCTACAATAACACCCTTGTAAATAACCGCGATACGATCTGAAATAAAGCGAACAACCGACAAGTCATGGGCGATGAAGAGATAGGTCAAGCCGAGCTCTTTTTGGAATTTTTTGAGCAAGTTCAAGACTTGGGCACGCACAGAAACGTCCAAGGCTGAAATTGGCTCATCCGCAATAACAAAGTCTGGTTGCATGACCAAAGCACGGGCAATACCGATACGTTGACGTTGACCACCTGAAAACTCATGAGGGTAACGAGTCAAGTGCTCAGCAAGAAGCCCCACTTCACGGATAATATTTTTAACTTTCTCTTTACGTTCTTCTTCATCTTTGAACAGATGATGATTATAAAGACCTTCAGAAATAATATAATCAACAGTGGCACGTTCATTCAAACTTGCTGCAGGGTCTTGGAAAATCATCTGGATACGACGAATCAATTCCGCAGCTTGTTCACGCGATTTCTTACCATTAATCTTTTGACCATCAAAAATGATATCTCCATTACTTGTGTCATTGAGACCAATGATGGCACGACCAATAGTTGTTTTCCCACTACCTGACTCACCTACAAGCGAGAACGTTTCTCCCTTGTTGATAAAGAAGTTAGCATTTTTAACCGCAACAAACTTCTTACTTCCTTCACCGAAGGAAATTTCTAAATCTTTGATTTCTACTAATTTTTCAGACATTTCCTTCCTCCTAGTCTTCCAGATGGGCAAATCCCATTTTTTCACGGATCTTATCATGGAGATTTGCAATCACAGCTGGTTTTTCTACTTTTGGAGCATCCTCATGAAGAAGCCAAGTTTTAGCCCAATGTGTCTCTGATACTGAGAATTGAGGAGCTTTTTGTTCGAAGTCAATCTGCATTGCATAGTCTGAACGCAAGGCAAAGGCATCCCCTTTCAGATCAGTATAAAGTGACGGAGGTGTACCTGGGATTGAGTAAAGATCCCCTTTATCATCAGCAAGCTGAGGCAAGCTAGACAAGAGACTCCATGTATATGGATGGCGAGGGTCATAGAAGACTTCCTCAACAGTTCCATACTCAACGATTTCTCCTGCATACATAACCGCTACCTTATCCGCAATACTTGCTACCACACCAAGGTCGTGAGTGATAAAGATTGTTGTGAAATGATACTCATTTTGTAATGATTTGAGCAAATCAATAATCTGTGCTTGAATAGTTACATCCAAGGCAGTCGTTGGCTCATCACAGATTAAGACATCAGGTCGGCAGGCAAGGGCAATCGCAATAACGATACGTTGACGCATTCCTCCAGAATATTGGAATGGGTATTCATCAAAACGTCTATCTGCATCTGGAATCCCAACCTTATTCATGTAGTCAATCGCCAATTCTTTCGCTTCTTTAGCTGTTTTTCCTTGGTGTTTTACAATAACTTCTGTAATCTGACTACCAATTGTTTTAATTGGGTCCAAACTAGTCATTGGGTCCTGGAAGATAGTCGCAATCTTAGCACCACGAATTTGTTCCCAATCTTTGTGAGAAGATAGAGCTGTCAAATCTTGACCACGGTAGTCAATACTACCTTGGGCAATGCGACCATTTTCTTCGAGCATACCTGTGAAAGTCTTTGTCAAAACAGATTTTCCTGATCCTGACTCACCTACCAAGGCTAATACTTCTCCTTCAACTAGTTCAAGGGAAACACCGCGAATGGCTGTCAATACTTTGTCACGAACGTCAAATTCCACGACAATATCGCGAGCAGTCAAAATTACATTTTTTTCTTTTGTCATTTCTACTCCTATCTATGTGTACGTGGATCACTAGCATCCGCTAAGTTTTGACCAACTACGAAAAGGGACAAGGATACCAAGACAAGAGTTGTCAATGGAATCCAGAACAAGTAAGCATTAGTTGTTACGTTTTGTGAATAATCCGAAATCAAACGACCCAAACTTGGCACTGTAATTGGTAATCCAAGACCAAAGAAAGACAAGAAGGCTTCGTATGAGATAAAGCTTGGAAGCATTTGAGTCATGGTTGTCACAATAACAGATACCAATTGTGGCATAATGTTTTTGGCAACAATCTTCAAGGTTGGTGTTCCCAAAGTACGTGACGCCAAGTTGTATTCCAAATCACGATAACGCAAGATTTGCACACGGATCATGAAGGCAATCCCAATCCATGTTGTCACACTCATAGCAAAAATCAGATTCCAGAATCCAGCTCCAATTGAATAAGTCAAGACAATGACAATCAAAAGAGATGGGATGTTTGAGATGACGTTATAAACTTCCATCATCACACGGTCAACTGATTTTGAAATACCCCAAATACCACCAACAAAGACACCGATAACCAAGTTAATCACTGTCGCAATCACAGAAATGAGGATAGAGTTACGAGCTCCGAACCAAACACCGTCAAAGAGCGATTTACCGTTACTGTCAGTACCGAACCAATGCTCAGCATTTGGCTTGATATAACGAGCGCTAAAGTCGTTTACCTTGCTGACATCATTAAAATCAAACTTAGAAAACATTGGGTAGATGAAACTCATCAAAATGATAGCCACCAAAATTCCCAACATAACTACAGTTGATTTCTTCTTCATAAATTGTCTAAACACTGACCCCCAGTATGAATAAGCTGGTGCATCAATAGTTTCAGAGGCAAAATCGTCACGTTTTACAAACTGAAATTTTTCTTTATTGATTGTAGACATTATTTGCCTCCTTTCTCAGTCAATTTAATACGTGGGTCAATAATCGTCATCCAAATATCTCCTAAAAGAAGTGAGAAGATAGAAATACATGTAAAGATGAAGACAAGACCAACGACCATAGAGTTATTAGATGCTTTTACAGAGTCAATCAACATTTTACCCATACCTGGGAAGGCGAAGACTGTTTCAGTAAGAGTTGCACCACCGATAACCCCGATAACAGCACCAGGAATTCCTGAAACCAGTGGAACCATGGCATTTTTAAAGATATGTTTGTTTGAAATTTCTTTTTCAGACAAACCTTTTGCACGAGCAAAACGTACAAAGTCTTGCGACTGCAAGTCAATCATGTAACGACGAATCCAAATAGCGGTACCAGGAGCACCCAACAAACCAAGGATAACTGCTGGTAAAACATACGAACGCCAATCTCCAGCACCCAAGATAGGGAATGAATCTGGCAAGCCAATTGAAGAACCAGCCAAACGGATAATATAAACCAAGGCAATGGTTGGAAGAGCCATCAAGAAGGTCAAAGCCCCTGTTGAGAAACTATCAATCCATGTGTTCTTGAAGCGAGCCATAGCTGAACCAAGTGGCACGGCAATCGCATAAGAGATCACTAAACCAATCAATCCAACGACAGCAGAGCTGGCAATCATAGAAGGATATTGATAGTTACTTTCAGTGGCTGTATAAGGATCATCTTTTCCGTAGTTGGCTACTTCACGAGAGTCAGCTTGACTAGGCGATTTATAGGTTCTTGAGTAAATATTTACAGAAGAAGTTTTCTTACCTGTTGGGAACTGAACTTGGGATGTTTTAGTTTGTCCTTGTCCCTGAGTAATGACCTGTAAAACAGGGCTATTAGCATAGGTTGGATAAGAGTCACCTAAATTAATGTTCACAAAGTTTTGATGCACAAATGGGAACTGACTGTTGAAGTACAAGAGATATTTGTGTTTAGTTCCTGAACCAACCAATGACCATCCGATCGCTGGATCGTTTTCGAAACGAAGGTAACGTTTCAAGTCTGGATTTTCAGGGTCTTGAATTTTATTAGTATGATCAATGTCAATCAAGTTAGCATAGAAGTGAAAAACACGTTCAAAAATTGGGATTTCACGAGTAGCGTAGAATTGGCCACTTTCAGTAAATTCTCCCAGGGTCCAACCATGACCGATTTGTTTGATGTATTTTTCATAGATAGCCTTGTTGGTGTCATTAGCTTCAACTGTTACAGAAGCATCCATCTGGCTAGCTTTTTCTTGCAACTCTTTGGTATCGTAGTACTCGATATAGCCCATACGCTCATAAACAGTATTCTCATAGTTATCACGTTTATCAGCAGTTGTCGCAATCTTGTTATAGTTGGTATCCTGTTTGAAAATCAATTTTCGAGGAACCATTGTATAGATAATCGTGTAAGTCAAGGTTGTTACTAAGAAGATAGAAACCAATGACCGCAAAACACGCATAAAAATATATTTTTTCATATCATTTCCTTTAAAAATCCCAAAAGAACCTTCTCCTCATGGAGAGAAAGTTCTATTGAAAATTATTTACTTCACATGACTTGCCAATTCTTTTTGAGCTTTCTCGTTTGACTCAGTCTTTTCTTTCAACCATTTTTCACGAGCTTTTTCATACTCTTCTTTGGTGATTGCTTTTTCACCAACTTCAGTGTACTTCAAGTATCCTGAATTTTCACCTTTAAGGCCGGCTACTGAATATGAAGAGCTAAATGGTAGAACTTTTGAAACATATGAAACGGCTGTTTCTTTAGGAGAAGCCATTACTGGAATTGTCAAAGCATTGTCAGTCAACCAAGCTTGTGCTACCGCGTATTTTTCATAACGTTTTTGAACATCTTGGTTCTCGCTGTTTGCGTCATCAAGTAATTTTCCATAGTCAGCTAAACCAAGTTTGCTTACTACTGATGCATCTGTGTTTTGGTCAATACCAAGGTAAAGACGAGTACTTCCTCCCTTAAGGACGAACTGATCCAAGAAAGTAGAAGGATCTTGATAGTCAGGGTTCCATCCTAGCAAGGTATGGATATCCCAGTCTTGCTCTTTAGCTGTTGGAGCACTAAATGAAATTGGTAAAGCTTCTGCTTGAGTCATTTGTTGTAAGTCTACAACAACGTTATCTGAACCCAATACTTTTTCAATTGATTGTTTCAATGATTGAACACGGTTTACAACTGCTGTTGATTCTTGGATAACCAAGGCATCCAAGTGGATTGGAAATTCAACACCTTCAGCTTGTAGGCTTGATTTAGCTTTAGCAAAGACTTCTTTAGCTTTTTCTTCATTGTAAAGGCCATTTTGAGAATCTGCTAGAGATACGTTTGACCAAGTAGAAGAATTTGTCTTAGCCAAGCTCTCTTGTACCAATTCACCAAATGTTTTCTTACCAACTTGAAGATTATATGGTGCAAATGTATTACGGATGGCTACTGCAGCTCCATCAGTACCATTTGTTTGAGCTGAGTAAGAATTGCGATCGACAGCAAAGTTCAAGGCTTGACGGAATTCCTTGTTTAGCAATGCTTTCTGAGTAGATGTCTTTTGGGCATCACTTGTTTTGGCAGTGTGGTTATAGGTTGTACGACCATAGTTCAAGCTGACAGTTGCAACACCCGCTCCTGGTTCATTAAAGTAAATGTTATCTTTGAAGTCAGCTGCATATTTTTCATATGTAGAACTTGTAGGGAAGATACGCGCCTTGCTATATTGACCATCAGCAAAACCTTTGGCAATCACATCTTGGTCCTTACCATCCCAGAAAGTGAACTTAACGTTCTCAATTTTTACATTTTCTTTGTCCCAGTATGCGTCATTTTTAGCCATCTCGATAGATGATTTAGGAGTTACAGCTTTCAAGACAAATGGACCGTTATAAAGAATAGAGTTAGCATCGGTTGGGGCACCAAAACCTTCCCCTTTTGAAGTTAAGAATTCTTCATTAACCGGCATCAAAACACCACTAGTTGTCTTGTCATTCCAGAAAGTTTCTGGCTGGTTCAAGGTATATTCTAGTGTTTGATCATCAAGCGCTTTTACTCCAACGGTTGAAAAGTCGCTTGTTTCACCCTTGATATAGGCTTCTAATCCTTTAATAGAAGAGCTAACGATTGAAAGTCCTTTTGATTTCCCATCTACCGCATGTTTCAAACCAGTAACGAAGTCTTTAGCAGTGACAGGAGCGTACTCTTCTCCCTCTGCTGTCACCCATTTAGCATCCTTACGGATTTTATAGGTATACGTCAAACCATCTTTTGAAACTGTCCATGATTCAGCAATAGAAGGAACCAGATTACCATATTTATCGTTAGCCAACAAACCATCTACTGCATTTGTTGTGACGAATGATGTTGAATCGATATTGCTGACGATATAATCCAAGGTTTCTGGATCTGTTTGATAAACATATTGGTAATCTTTTGCTAGTTTAGCATTATTTGAACTAGTGTTTGAACACGCAGCTAGAACTCCTGACGCTAATAAGGTAGCCCCCGCTACAGCAAGCACTTGACTTTTTTTCATTTCTTTACTCCTCTTATAAAGTATAGGTTATCATCAATTATACCATAGATTTAAAGAAAAGTAAACGAATTTTCAGAATATTTAGGCTTATTCATACAAAAAATCTGAAAAAGCTATTGACTGAAAATCATTTTCAAGGTATAATAATAAACGTTGAGGCGGTATAGCCAAGTGGTAAGGCACGGCTCTGCAAAAGCTTGATCGTCGGTTCAAATCCGTCTACCGCCTTTCAATACCGAATTTATCGGAATTTATCAAGACAGAAAGCCCAATTTAAAGGGCTTTTTTCTTTTTCCTCGAATAAATACGTATAACTTTAAAAAACTTTTGGGGCAAGTTTGGGGCTGAGTTTTTCGAGGATACTATTCCCTTTTAAAACAACTGAAAAAAGCTTTGTCACTCATGATGACAAAAGCCTCTAATTTACTCTGTTTCTTCTTCTATTTCGACTTCTGTGATTTGGACTTTTACCTTGGTAACACGTCCATTTTTCACTTTATCATTGGTTAGGATAAGCTGTTTGTTTTGGCTGACTAATTCATAACTGAGTTTCTCAGTCGTTGGAATGGTCCCAACTCCTGTCAAATAATAACCAGCGATGGTATCAACGTCATCACTTGCCAGTTCGACATCAAAGTAGTCATTAAAATCATTGAGATTCATGGTACCTTGAACGATATAAGTATCTTCTCCGATTTGATGAACTTCGATTTCAGCCTTATCTGTTTCGTCATCGATTTCCCCAACGATTTCCTCTAAGAGGTCTTCAAGTGTCACCAAACCAGCCATCCCACCGTATTCATCCAGCAAGATTGCCATTTGTCTTTGGGTATTGCGCAATTCTTTTAACAAGTCATCCACAAAAATAGTTTCAGGAACAAAAAGTGGATCTTGTAAGATTTTCTTCCAAACAATATTGTCAAAACCGTCCACAAAGCCCGCCTTAAGGAGACTCTTGGTGTGAATAATCCCAATCACGTTATCCTTGTCTCCATCATAGACAGGGATACGAGAATAATTTTGTTTTAAAATACTTTGGATGATGGTTTGACTATCATCCTGAATATCGACCATAAAGGCATCCGTTCGAGGAACCATGACTTCTCTGGCCATTAATTCGTCCAGTGAAAAGATTCCTTGTAACATTTCAATTTCGTCAGCATCTAGTGTTTCTTCACTATTGGTCAGCATGTACTCAATTTCATCACGGGTCATTTTTTCATCAGCATCGTCAAAGGTCATAGGAGTCAAGCGACTCAAGAGATTGGTAGATGCAGACAAGAGCCAAACAAAGGGACTAACTAGTTTACCAAGCCCAATAATAACTGGCGCTGTACGAATCGCCAAGGCATCCTTTAGATTAAGAGCGATTCTTTTAGGATACAATTCCCCAAAAACGATGGAAATATAGGTCAAAAATGCCAAGGATAGAAAAGTTGCCACGGCTTGTGCTGTTTCGCCATTCCCAAGCCAAGAGGAAATCACACGTCCTAGAGTATCGGCTAAACTCGCCCCTGATAAGATTGTAATCAGGGTGATTCCTACCTGAATGGTTGATAAAAAGTGGTTAGGATTTTCTAGTACCTTCAGCAGGCGGATGTAGCGTCTGTCTCCTTCTTCCGCCTTTTGTTCAACCCGCGCACGGTTAAGTGAAACCATGGCCATTTCTGTGGCTGAGAAAAAGGCATTTAACACCGTCAAGATAAACAATAAAACAAATTGTAGCAACAAATTCTGACTACTTGGGTCTTCCATAGTTCTTCTCCTAAAATAGTATCTTACCCTCTATTATATCACAAAATATAGTCCAGTACATATTATTTTTTCTCATACTCTTCGAAAATCTCTTCAAACCACGTCAGCTTTATCTGCAACTTCAAAGCTATGCTTTGAGCAACCTGCGACTAGCTTCCTAGTTTGCATTTTGATTTTCATTGAGTATTAGTGTCTATTGTAGCCCTGCTTAAACTAGTAAGAAAGAACTCCTACATCCACTAGTGACATAGGAGTTTATCTTATCTTTTACTGAGTTACAGTTACTTCTCCAGTTCGGTAATCCAGTTGAAGCCCTTTTTGAACATTGGGAACTAGAACATTGAATTCCAATTCTCCGTCTGAAGACTTGGCTTCAATCTGTGAAGCTGAAGGAACTAAATCCTCGTTTGAAGCATAATAAAGAGTTACACGGTAACGGACACGCTTGTTTTTATCCAAGGCCTTACGTACCATGCTTTCATAGTAGTTTTGACCAGTCGAATCCTCGGCTTGAGCCTGATTTGCCCAGGCTGTTTGAACAGCAATGTTTTTAGGATTGCTTGTCGAGGCATCAAAACCATCCAAACCACCGATTAAGGCATAGCCTAACAAGTGACCTCTATCGACCGCATGGGTATAAGTACCCTTTAGATTCTTAACCTGATGCCAGCCTGGAGGAGTCCAAGAAGTCGAACCATTCCCAGTTTCTTCACGATTCTTGTACTGACGAGTAGCCTTAGACAAGAGGGCATTAGCTACAGTTGGCACTGTTTCCTTGCCCACTGTCTTTGTTTTATTATCAGCGTAGGGCTTACTTGAAACCTTGGCATCTAGATTCGTTTTATTGCCATTGACGATAAAAGCACCTGAGCCATTCCACTCCAGACTCCCTTTTATTTGGCTTTTGACTGCGTCTGTTAAGACACTTTCTGCCAATGCTTGACTAGGAGCTTCAGACGCTTGTTTTTTCTGACTAAGCTTGGTTTTGGGACTATTAGCTGTCGACTGCATCTGCTTGATATAATAGCTCCCTGCAGACAAAAGCAATAACACTAGCAGTCCGATCAGTGTCTGTCTTGTTTTTTTGTTCATATTTCTCCTTATCTTTAAAAAAGGCTGGTTTTCCAGCCTAATTTCCTGTAAATTTATGAATCAATTCCTGCCATTTTGCTGGAGACAGGATAGCCCATGGATCTTGACCCTTGCCCAAGATTCCATAGCCGACCATTAAACCGATTCCTAGGGCTAGAACGCCTAAAATCAGTACCAGAATGACTAAAAGTAAACGCTTGATTACATAGCTTGATTTCTTATTCATCTTCATCACTTGCCTCAATCCGCTGAATCTTAGCACCTAGTTGCGCTAACTTCTCATGAAAACGGTAGTAACCTCTATCCAAGTGAACCAATTTACCAACTACAGTTTCTCCTTGTGCTACCAAACCTGTCAAAATCAAGGCTGCACTGGCACGAAGGTCAGTTGAAAGAACTTCTGCTCCCTGCAAAGCCTGTCCACCAACAATACGAGCTGTATCACGGATAATCTCAGAATGCAAGCCCATGCGGCGCATTTCTTCTAGATGTTGGAAACGATTTTCGAAAACTGTCTCTATCATAGTTGATTCCCCTTTTGCGACGGTCATCAAGGCTGTAAATTGAGCCTGCATATCTGTTGGAAAACCTGGGTGGGGCAAGGTTTTCACATGAACAGCTTTTAAATTTTCTAGTTGAGAGTGAACTCGAATTCCTTCAGTCTCCTCTGTCACTTCCACTCCCATTTCAAGCAATTTGGCAATCAAGGGACGATTGTGCTCCCAAACAGCGTCTTTAATCAAGACATCACCACCAGTCATGGCAGCAGCCACCATAAAGGTTCCGGCTTCGATACGGTCTTGGACTACATTGTGAGTCGTACCATGAAGTTTCTCAACACCGGTAATGGTAATGGTCTCTGTACCAGCACCCTTAACCTTAGCTCCCATTTCATTGAGGAGAATAGCTAGGTCCACAATCTCAGGCTCACGCGCAGCATTTTCAATCACTGTCACCCCATCAGCTAGAGTCGCTGCCATCATCAAGTTCTGCGTAGCACCAACACTTGGGAAGTCCATGTAGATATGAGCGCCATGTAAGCGATCAGCCTTGGCTTCGATATAACCAGCTGTCTGACTAATCTTAGCCCCCATGGCTTCCAGACCTTTCAAATGAAGATCAATAGGACGGCTACCAATCGTACAACCACCTGGCATGGATACCTTGGCATGACCTACACGGGCAAGAATTGGTCCCAAGACAACGATAGATGCACGCATCTTGCTGACATACTTGTAAGGAGCTTCCTCAGTGATATCGCCAGTCGCGTCTACCTCGACAAGATGAGCCTCCTCATCAAAATCCACCTTGGCATTCAAACCACGAACCACCTGATTCATAGTGAAAACATCTGACAAGATAGGAACATTCTGCAAGACAGTCTTTCCTTCACTTGCTAGAATAGTCGCTGCCAACAAGGGCAAGACTGCATTCTTTGCTCCTTCGATCGTAACACTTCCTACCAGACGATTATCGCCACCTTGAACCACAATTTTTTCCATACTTATTTCCTTTACATTTGATTTTATAATAATCCTCTAAGCGCTTCCTGCCACAACTGATATAGGCTGATAAAGAAAGAACTCATGATATAGCCCATGACAATACTGAAAAAGGCTACTAGTAAACGAACTTTTCCTGTATTCTCAGCTGTCACTTTTAAAACCTTTTCCCATCTAACAAGATTCTTTAAAAGGTAAAAACTCACATAAATAAAGAGCATGTGACTGCTTAGAGTGAATAATAATTGAACCATTTGACTATTATACCATCTTCTCTGTTTGTGCGCTAGTTTGGAAACTTCCCTTAAAAACTAGGGATTGTTTTTCAAGTAATCAATTGCATCTTGTAGGGTTTTAACCGGCACTATTTTCATATCTGTCTTGATTGTTTTAGCTGCTTCTAGGGCTGTTTGGTAGTTGTTTTTAGCATCCGGATGCGCTTTTTGTTCTTCTTCGCTAACAGGGTTATCTGGGGCAAAGAAAATCGCGGCACCTTCTCTAGCCGAAGCTACAACTTTCTTATCAATACCTCCAATGTCCCCCACATTCCCATCGCGGTCAATGGTTCCTGTACCGGCAACGATACGACCATTACGAAGGCCAGGGTCAGCTATTTGAGTATAGATGGCCAGACTAAACATGAGACCTGCACTTGGACCACCGATACCAGCTGTTGAAAAGCGAATTGGGACATCACTGGTCACTTCCGTACGGTCAATCAAACCGATTCCAATTCCATTTTTGCCATTTTCCAAGGTGATAATCTTACCTTCTGCAGACTTGGTTTGCCCATCCTCTTCATAGGTGACCTTGACGGAGTCCCCTAGTTTTTGAGAATTGACATAATCAATCAAATCTTTGGAACTGTCGAAGGTCTGATCATTGACTGCTGTGACCGTATCAGAGATGTTGAGAATCCCTTTAAAGGTCGAATTATCTGTCACAGTCAAAACATAAACCCCAAGATATTTTAGTTCAATATCCTTACCAGCTGTTTTTAGTCCTTGATACTTGGCCATGTTTTGTGATGTTTGCATGTAGAATTGATTGATCCGCATAAATTCAATATCGGAAGAGCCACCTGTAGTCTCTTGGGCACTACGAATATCTGTAAAAGGCGTCAACCAAGCATAAATCATATGGGCTAAAGTAGCATGCTGGACACCAACCGTAACGAATTGATAGGCCCCAGCTTCCTTATCTTCTGTGTCATTGACTTTAAGAACTTGGCGAATATCTTCCGAACCACCTGGAACTTCTATATAGTAGGGCAAGGGCACTACAAATGCCAAGAAAGTCACAATCAAGGCCGCAATGACATATAAGGGCCATCTAATCTTTTTTTTCATTTCTTATTTCCTCCAAAATACTATCAGGAACATAGCCGGCAATATCCTGACCAAACTTCAAAAGCTCTCTAACACCGGATGAACTGAGATAGAGATGTTCAGGTCGACTATGTAAATAAATGGTCTCTATATTAGGAGACAGCTGATGATTGTAGTAATCAAAACTGGCTTCATATTGCAAATCAGACGCATTCCTCAAACCACGCACTAGACAAGTAGCCCCCAGTCTTTTCGCGACATCGACCACCAATTCATCATGAGAAGACACGACTTTAACATTTCCCAAATGTTTCAAAGCCTTTTCTAACCCCCGTTTACGATTTTCGATAGGAAGAAATCCTTGTTTGTGGGGATTAAAAAAAATACCGACATAGAGCTTATCAAAGAGTCTGCTCGCCCGTTCAATGATATCCAGATGCCCATTTGTCATCGGATCAAATGAGCCTGTGAATAAGCCAATCTTATCTGACATAAACTGTCACCTTACTAATTCCATAAATTTTTTCCTTCCAGATACCCAGGCAGGCAATTTCTTCCGGAAGTTCAACGGCCTTATCCGTCTCACACACGACCATAATATCTTCAGAAAATAGCTCTCTCTCAGCCATTTTTTCAATATCTGCTACGATTTGTTCCTTGGCATAAGGAGGGTCTAAGAAAATGAGGTCGAATTCCCCAGATACCTGTTCCAATGCCCGTTCTGCATCCATCTTGAGGAGTTGAAATTTTCCAACTTCCTTGGTCATCCGAATATTTTCAGCCACGATGGTCTGAGCCTTACGGTCTCTCTCCACCAAAACAGCGCTAGACATGCCACGCGATACTGCTTCGATAGATAAACCACCACTACCTGCATAAAGGTCCAAGACGCATCCCCCTTCAAAGTAGGGACCAATCATGTTAAAAATGGCTCCCCTAACCTTATCCGAAGTAGGTCTTGTCGTCTTGCCTTCTAATGTCTTGAGGGGACGTCCCCCATAGATTCCTGATACGATTTTCATACCGTTTATTATACCAAATTATGGGCGAAAAGAGAAAGAAAACCGAACCTTGCGGTTCGATTCTCTACAAAATATTTTCGTAAGTATCGCGGACTTCTTGAGGCCAAACACTTGTTTGCACTTCTCCGATGTGTTTCTTGCGAAGTAGGAACATGGCCATCCGAGATTGTCCAATTCCTCCACCGATTGTCAATGGGAATAGGCCATTCAACAAAGCCTTGTGCCATTCCAATTCCAAGCGGTCTTCGTCACCTGTAATTTCCACCTGACGGCGAAGCGTTTCTTCATCTACACGGATTCCCATAGAAGACAACTCAAAGGCTCCACCCAGAGACTCATTCCAAACAAGAATATCACCATTTAGACCCTTGTAGCCATTCTCAGACTCGCTTGTCCAGTCATCATAGTCTGGTGCACGTCCATCGTGCGGTTTACCATCTGGCAACTCGCCACCGATACCAATCAAGAAAACAGCACCAAATTCTTTACAGATAGCATTTTCACGTTCTTTCGGTGTCAAGTCTGGATAGCGTTCTACCAACTCTTCTGTATGGATAAAAGTGATTTGTTTTGGCAAGATTGATTCGATGTCATAGCGAGCTTCAACAGCTAGTTCTGTCAAACGAATGGCCTTATAAATCTTCTCAACTGTTTCTTTTAGATAAGCGATGTTACGCTTACCATTTGGGATAACCTTCTCCCAGTCCCACTGGTCAACATAAACAGAGTGTGTTGCATCCAGCGAGTCTTCGTCTGGACGAAGGGCTTTCATGTGGACGAAAAGACCTTCACCCTCACCGAAACCAAAGCGAGCTAGAGTATGGCGTTTCCATTTAGCAAGTGAATGCACCACTTCATAAGTAGCATCAGGGATTTGGAGAACCTTGACCGATACGGCATTCTCAACACCTGATAAGTTGTCCTGCATCCCGTCACCGACCCTACTCAAGATAGGACCTTGAACTTCGACAACTTCTAGCTTGTCTTTCAAATACTGAGTAAAAGTGTTTTTGACAAAGGAAATTTCTTCTTGTTGGTGGATAAAACTTTTCTTCATAAACTACTCCTCAAAAAATTAATTAAAAGCATTATACACCTATTTCCAAGAAAAGAAAAGAGAAATTTTAAAAAAAAATCAGTGTCATTCAAAACACTGATTTCATAGACCTTTAGTCATTACGACCGAAGATACGTAGAATACTTAGGAAAAGATTGATAAAATCAAGATAAATACTGAGAGCCATTGACACAACCCAACCTGTCGCTACACGACCTTGTGATTGTTCATAGGCAAGGCGAATCCTTTGGTTGTCCCAAGCAATCAGCCCTGAGAAGACCAAGACCATGGCTACGCTGATCATATAATCAAAGAAGCCACTAGCCAAGAAAATATTGACTATCATAGCAATCAGCAAACCGATAAGCGCTGCCATCATCGCTCGACCAATCCCACTCAAATCCTTCTTGGTGAACATACCGACTGCCGCCATGACAAAAAAGAGAAGGGCGCTTGATACAAAGGCAGATAAAACGGTACCTGGAGTATAGAAAGCCACCACAAAACTGAGGGTAAAGCCGTTTAAAACGGAGTAAAGTAAAAATACTGGAAGAGCCGCTGGACTATTCTTTGAAGCCATACTGCTGGCAACAAAGACCAGAGCTAGCTCCGCAAAGGTTGCAATGGTCAACCAGAGACGCCCCTGAATCAAAAAGTAAACCAGCTGAGACTGAAAGACCGTCAACATAAGGCCTGATACCAAAGCGGATAGTCCGATTCCTAGACCAACAAAGGCATAGACTTTAGCGTAAAATTGATTGAGACCTGCGCGGTCGTGAATAATAGTGTGATTCATCTTTTCTCCTTTTCTATGAATGTCTTTCCTTGATTATAACAAAGAAAGTTAAAATTAGCTTAAATGGAAAATCAAGATACCTGCTGCAACGGCAACATTCAAACTCTCTGCCTTACCCTTCATGCTAATATGGACCAATTGATCTGCACTTTCAGCCATGAGGGGACTAATTCCTTGCCCCTCATTTCCCATGACTAGTACAAAATTTTCTATAGGAGGCAGTTCCCTGTAATCAACAGAATCTTTAGATAGGGTTGTTGCCAGCACTGAGATACCTGCGTCTTTAGCTCCCTCGAGAAGCCTTTGACTAGACATCCGGTAAATAGGCAGATGAAAATGACTGCCTTGCATGGAACGTAGAGTCTTGAGACTGTAAATATCTGCCGATTTATCTGAAACAATTACTCCAGTAAAACCTGCTGCATCCGCAGTCCGAATGATAGTTCCCACATTACCAGGATCTTGCACATCTTCCAAAAACAAGAACTTGCCCTGACTAAAGTCAGCTTGCCCTACTTCTTCTTTTTGAACCACCGCAACAATTCCCTGTGGAGTCTGAGAATCCGCCAAATCTAGCAAAATATCCTCTGACACCCAGACAGTTTGCGGAAAAGCAGCTAACTGATCTCGGTAATTTTCTAGGGCAAAGATTTTCTCAATCATCACTCCAGCTTGGACAGCTTCTTCAAACAAGTGCCAGCCTTCAATTAAATAGGCAGACTTGCGGTATTTTTTTTGATGTAATTTCTTGGCATTTTTTACCACAGAATTGGCTTTTGAGGTTATAATAGTCATAGAAATATTATAACACAATCAAAGGGGTTTGGTATGCAAAAGGTTAGAATGATTGCCCAAGGCAGGGTGCAGGGAGTCGGCTTTCGTTGGGGTGTTTACAGCTTGGCACTTGAAATTGGTGGCATCACAGGTCGGGTATGGAATAACGACGATGGCACAGTCGAAATCTTAGCCCAAGCAGACTCATCTGCTATCATGGCGAAATTTATCCAAGAAATTCGAAAAGGACCAACTCCTTTTTCAAAAGTCAGCTACTTAGATGTCAAACTAAGTAACTTTCCTCCTTACCCTGACTTTAAAATCGCAAATTAGGTCTCTAGAACTATTGTATATTTTGCAAAAAAACAGTAGAATAGAAAGGTATAATTTTTAAAGAAGGAATAAAAACAGTGAAATCTATTAAACGTTTTGCACTCTCGGCTATGGGAGTGGCTATGTTGCTTGTCTTGACTGGCTGTGTTAGCGTCGATAAAGCCACAGGAAAGCCAATAGGATTTATTTGGAATACTATCGGAGCGCCTATGGCTGAAGCTATCAAGTACTTCGCTACTGATCAAGGTCTAGGCTTTGGTGTCGCTATCATCATCGTAACCATTATCGTGCGCTTGATTATCTTGCCACTTGGTATCTACCAATCATGGAAGGCAACGCTTCACTCTGAAAAGATGAACGCCCTCAAGCACGTCCTTGAGCCACATCAAACTCGTCTCAAGGAAGCTACTACTCAAGAAGAAAAACTCGAAGCCCAACAAGCTCTCTTTGCCGCTCAAAAAGAACACGGCATCAGCATGTTTGGTGGTGTAGGATGTTTCCCTATCCTCCTTCAAATGCCTTTCTTCTCTGCAATTTACTTTGCTGCCCAATATACTGAAGGTGTTGCTCAAGCAAGTTACCTAGGAATTCCTCTAGGCTCTCCAAGTATGATTTTAGCTGCCTGCGCTGGTGTCCTTTACTATCTTCAATCACTCCTTTCACTTCACGGAGTAGAAGATGAAACGCAAAGAGATCAAATCAAGAAAATGGCTTACGTGAGCCCAGTCATGATTGCCGGCTTCTCCCTCATCTCACCAGCCAGTGTCACACTTTACTGGGTTGTCGGTGGTTTCATGATGATTCTCCAACAGTTTATCGTCAACTATATCGTTCGTCCAAAACTTCGCAAAAAAGTCCGTGAAGAACTAGCCAAGAACCCACCAAAAGCACGTTCTTTCTCAACACCAAATGGACGAAAAGACGTTACTCCTGAACAACCAACTGCTATCACAAGCAAGAAAAAACACAAAAATCGCAACGCTGGAAAACAACGTTCGAGATAAGAAGAAAAAGGCTTAGCTAGTTTGCTAAGTCTTTTTTGCAATATCAAAAATAGTCAGAATGACACTTCATTAAAAATCAAAACGTACCCACCGAAGCTTTACAAAGTTAGCCAAAGACTTGCTTTGCCATATGAAATCTATGTAGTCAGTAAGAATCTTAGAAAGATATGACACTGACAGCGTTTAAAAAACTGTCCCATAAATGAACAGTCTACGCATGACTATGATTTAATACAATTCACAGTTATTAAAACTTCTGCTCCCGCGTCTCTATTTCTAAGTTCAACCCTGCCTTTATGTAGTTTTGCAACTCTACATACAAAACTAAGTCCAATACCATAATGTTGCTCTTTAACCGATCTAGCTTTATCCATACGATAAAAGAGCTTCCCAAAATTAGTTAAAATTTCATCTGGAAATTCCGAACCATTATTCCATATACCTATTTTCAATTCTTTCGCCTCTTGCTCTACCCTAATTTTAATTTTAGGATTCTGTTTATCTGCATACTCCAAAGCATTTGTTAAAATATTTTGTATGGCACGAATCAGAAGAGATGGATTTATATAATAGTTTTCAGTTCCTTTCACATTTTGTTCAAAAGAAAACTTCATCTGATTTTTTATCAAAAAAGAGACTTCTTTCTCTAATTCATTGATAAAATCTGAAGAGGAATACTCCGTCCAACCTGTCTCATCATCATAATAGGTTTTAGAATAGTGGATCAATTGATTGAAATAATCTAGTAACTGTTGACTAGCTCTTTCTATATCTGCTAAGCATTCTTGAGATTGGTCGTTTTCAGTTATCGTCTGCAAAAATTCCACATTTCCCCTAATAATGGTTAAGGGAGTTTTTAAATCATGAGAAGCTGCTGAAACCTGAAACATCAAATCTTCTTTCTGCTGTTTCTCATCAACTATTAATTGTCGAATTCTATCTTGCATCACAATAATCCGATTTCCTGTCTCACGAAATTCTTTGACCGTTAAACTTTCTGTACATTCCCTCTTCACCCACATACTATTTTCATAAATCAAAGTCATTTCATAACTCAGTTTTTTCAACAATTTTCCAATGTGATAACTTATTAGAATAATCAATAAAACACAAATATATATCCATGATGACACATTAAAAAAGATTGATAGAACACCACTATTGTTTAAAGTTTTCCCGTCTTCATTTATTTGTATAGATACTGAAGCTAAAGGAATAAGATAGGCCATTAGTAAGCCAAGACTAAATTGCCAAATAATTCTCCAACAGGTTTCTCGAATTAATTGTCTAAAACTTTTGATTCTACCCATTGATATCCTCCACCGTACAAGGTTTTAATTGGATTTAATTGATAAGGTTTCAGCTTTTGACGAATTTGATAAATGTACTCTGAAACCGAACGTAAAAGAGCTTCTGAACTTTGTGGATATAGATAATTATAAATTTCCTCAATAGAATATATTTTACTTGGGTTGCTTGCCAAAAGATTCACTATGTCAAATTCCCTCCTTGTCAGAGCAATCTTATCATCGTTTACAAATAGTTCCTTACTATCCGTATATAGTATAAGCTTCCCAATCTTTATTTGATGAACATTTCCTTTAGTCCGTTCTTCACGACGCAAGTGCATTTTAACACGTGCTAACAGTTCTTGCATACTAAAGGGCTTCATAATATAATCATCAGCACCTGCATTGATTCCAGCTACTAAATCTTCATCCATATCCTTGGCAGTTATAAAACAGATAGGAACAGTTATCTGCTCGCGAATCATCTGACAGATTTCTAAACCACTAACAGGCATCATAATATCTAATAAAATCAAGTCAAATCCTGTAAAATCACAAAGATCAATCTCTTCTATCTTATTTCGTATGACTACTTCATATTTTTCATATTCTAGTACTTTTTTTATTAGGCGAAGAATAGCAAGATCATCATCTACCACCAAAATTTTATAAGCCATAACTCACCCTCCTGAATATATTATAGCACTAACTGAGAAAAAGACAGGATAGCCCCTGTCTTTAGCGTACATTTTTTCCTATAAGTATCAATGTAGCAAATACAAAAACAATTAATAACCAAACTATTTGTATCCCTAAACCTTGCCACACTGGATAATAAAGCGACAAGGGATGGGTATAAAAACAATTCATACTAGCTAGTAATGGTAAATTTCTAAAAAAAGAACTGAATTGTAGTAACATTTGTCCCAACCCCAATAAAAGGGATAAACTGCTTCCCAAAATTAAGATAAAAGACTGGGAAATAAATACAAAAATACCACTTAAAAGAGAGAAGGTTAGAATAGAAATACAAGCTGGAAATAGAATTGTTAGAACATGTTTAATATTACTCAAAAGATTGATATTGTAGTATCCTTGGGCGAGTAGTATACATAATGATATTACAGCTACCAATAGGATAATTTCAATACATAATATAATAGCTAGTTTAGATATTATAAATTTCAAACGGTTTGGACATGTAAGAAAACTGGTACGAAAGCTAGAACCTGTAAATTCTTGACCTATAAATAGGACTGCTAGACTAATGAAACCTGCCTGTCCTAAATAGAGACTTTGCAGTAGCTGTTCCAAAACAAACTGTAGAGTCAACTGGTCTGGCTTACTATTTAAAAAAACAACCATCGCCGGAACACACAGTAATAGAGCACCTATAATCAACCAGTGCCAAGGATTCATCATAAACTTGAGATACTCACTTTTAAGTTGCTCTTTCAACTTATTCACCTCCTCCAATATCTGACTTAAGTAAGCGATAAATTGCTAAAGCCAAGAATGAGAAGTTCCAACAAAGTAAAAATAAAATATGTTGTAAACTATTATGCTCTAAAATTCGAGGAGATGTAGCAATCAATCCTTGCCCCAGTGCAACTGGAAGAAATTTTGCAGCTGAGATATAGTTTGCTAAGAATGTTCCTAAATTGTAGACTTGAGGAAGCAAAAATAATAGAGGAACAATGGCTGTTTTAAATGTCAAAGCCATAATATAGGCCAGCAGTCCCAACAAGGTCCAAGCTATACTGGCTAAAAATATATAGAACCAAACTGTCCCATTTAGTGAAAAAAGTAATAAGCCATCTTGTCCTAAAACATAATGTGTCATGTTAATCGTAAGGAATATCGATAGAAAGGAAATGAAAAATGAAAACACAAGCCAAACTAATGTTTTTGAAACTAAGAAAGAACTTCGATTTGTAATAGAGAGGAGGCTTGTACGAATAGCAGAGTATCTATACTCCTCGGCTCCGTAAATTGAGCCTAGGATAATCATAATAAAAACACCAAATAAAGTGACATCAAAACCTAAAAATTCAATAGGAGGTATAGCTTCTGCTAATTCTGGATTTGTCTCTGGTGTAGCATGGATACCAACTGAAACAATTTGAGAAGCACCAATATTTGCTAAAAACGTTTGAAATATCAGTATCAAGAATAGTACAACATGAGTAGCTCTCTTATAAAGTAATTTCAATATTTCAGAATGAAGAGAGTAAATAAGTGCCATGTCACTTTCCTCCTTCTGTTAAACTAAAGAAGACTTCTTCTAGTGAAGAAAGATTTTTCATCACTTCTGGTAAAGTCCCTTTTATAAGAACTTTTCCTTTATTTATGATAACTACATCATCTGTTACTGCTTCCACTTCCGATAATATATGAGATGATAGCAAGACTGTCTTCCCTTCTTGAGCTTGTTTTTTTATAAATTCTCTAAACCACCGAATTCCTCTTGGATCCAACCCATTAGTCGGTTCATCCAATATCAGATATTGAGGATTTCCTAATAGAGCTGTTGCAATTCCCAAGCGTTGTCCTTCTCCTAATGATAATTTCCCAATTTTAGATTTTTTCTTATGACTAATATCCACCATATCCAAGACTTGCTCAATTCGCTGACTGGATATCCCATTACTAGCAGCAACAATTTTCAAATGTTGATAAACAGTCCGATCATCAGGAGCTCCTACACTGTCAAATGAAGCTCCTACAATCTTTAGAGGAAATTTTAATTCCTTATAAGTTTGATCTCCAATTTTGGTAAAACCAGATGTTGCTTTGTCTAATCCTAATAAAATACGTAAGGTTGAACTTTTTCCAGCTCCATTTGGACCCAGGAAAGCAGTCACTCTACCTGCTTTTGCTTCAAAAGAAATATCTTTTAAAATTTGAGTTTGCCCATATGACTTACATAAATTTTTAATGTCAATACTTTGTTCCATAGATGTTCTCCTATTCTATTTAATATTTCTAAAAGTGACTATATCTTACACATTCTTTTTCGGATTTTTTTCAGAATTTAGAGAGTAAAAAAGATTTATAGTCAATGAAAATCAAAGAGCAAACTAGGAAACTAGCCACAAGCTGCTCAAAACAGTGTTTTGAGGTTGTGGATAGAACTGACGAAGTCAGTAACCATACCTACGGTAAGGCGATGCTGACGTGGTTTGAAGAGATTTTCGAAGAGTATAAAATTTTGTTTCATTTAATTATCTAGATTTGTGTAAACTTAAAAGCCCGATGTTTCCATCAGGCTTCTTTTTTATCCATGTACACGTTTCATATAGTCTTGGTAACTTTCGGTATCCATGAGTTGTTTAGCGTTCTTGACGCGATCTGCTGTTGGTGGTTTGACCCCTTCGAGGGAATATGGGATTCCCAATTCACGCCATTTGAACTCACCCATAGTGTGATAAGGCAGAATTTCAAACTTATCAACATTTTTGAGGGTCTTAACGAACTTACCAAGTTCAATCAAGTCATCGTCTCTATCTGTCAAACCTGGAACTAGCACGTGGCGAATCCAGACAGGTTTTCCAATATCTGATAGATACTGGGCACAAGCCAAGATATTTTTATTGGTTTGGCTAGTAACAATCTTGTGCTGTTCTTCGTTGATTTCCTTGATATCCAAGAGGACCAAGTCAGTGACAGCCATGAGTTTGTCAAACTTCTCAAGGTAACGTGGTTTATTACGGAAAGGAAGGGCACAGGTATCCAAGGTACAGTGGATTCCTTGTTCCTTAGCCTTGGTAAAGAGGGCAATCAAGAAATCAATCTGCAAGAGGGCTTCTCCTCCACTGACTGTAATACCGCCCTTATTTCCCCAGAAACCGCGGTAGCGCAAGGCCTCTGTCAAAACATCATCTACCGTCCGTTCACGTGACTTATTGGACTCCATAGCCCAAGTGTCCGGGTTGTGGCAATACTGGCAACGCATGTGACAGCCCTGCAAAAAGACAATAAAGCGAATACCAGGCCCATCTACTGACCCAAAGCTTTCTGTCGAATGCACCATTCCTGTCACTTGTCCATAATCAATTGTTTCTTCAGACATATCGTTACCTTCCTTGAAAACGTTTTATAGTTTTATTATATCACGACTTGAAGGAAAAACAAGATTTTTGCCTATTTTTTAGAAAGCAATCTGTTTTTCAATTTCATTTTCAATTACTTATCATTTTATTCTTCAAAATCAAAGCCATACAAGGTTGCAAAATAGTCCTCAGGGCGCTCTGCACGGCGGATTTGACGGGCTTTACCTTCTTCAGTATAAAGGATTTCCGCAGAACGAAGTTTGGCGTTGTACTGGTAGCCCATTGAAAAACCGTGAGCACCTGTATCATGAATTACCAGCAAATCACCGATTTCTGTATGAGGCAGTTCGCGATTCACTGCAAATTTATCATTGTTTTCACAGAGTGAACCAACCACATCTACCACTTCAGCTGGTCCATCTGGATGGGTCACGTTAGTAATGTGATGATAAGCTCCGTACATAGCTGGGCGCATAAGGTTGACTGCTGATGCATCCACACCCAGATAGGTACGGTAGGTTTCCTTCTTATGAGTCACTCTTGTGACCAAAGCACCGTGAGGGGCTAACATAAAACGACCCAATTCGGTATAAATCTTAACCTGACCAAGACCTGCTGGCGTAAGAACCTCTTCATACACCTTACGAACTCCCTCACCAATCAAGGCAATATCATTTGGCTCCTGGTCAGGACGATAATTGACACCAATACCGCCAGAAAGATTGATAAAGTCTAGCGAAATCCCCAACTTTTCTTTGATTTCAACAGCCAATTCAAAGAGCTGACGCGCCAACTCTGGATAATAGAGATGGGTCACGGTATTGGACGCTAGGAAGGAGTGAATCCCAAAAGTCTTGGCTCCTTTTTCCTTCAAGATAGCAAAAGCTTCAAAGAGCTGGTCCTTGGTCATGCCAAACTTGGCTTCTCCAGGATTGTCCATGATGTCTGTCCCCAGTTCAAAAACGCCTCCAGGATTATAACGACATGAGATGATTTCTGGAATGCCTGCTGCTCGCTCCAGATGTTCAATATCTTCAAAGGCATCCAAGTTAATGGTCGCACCCAATTCACGCGCATAGGCGTATTCCTTGTCTGGCGTGTTGTTTGAAGAGAACATAATCTCAGAACCAGGGAAATTCAGTTTATGACTCATCAAAAGCTCCACATAACTAGAGCAGTCCACTCCACAACCTTCCTCTTGAAGAATTTTCAAAATAGCTGGTGTGGGAGTAGCCTTAACTGCAAAATATTCCTTAAAGCCCTTGTTCCACGAAAAGGCTTGGTTGACAGCTCTTGCCTTCTCACGAATCCCCTTCTCATCGTACAAGTGGAAGGGAGTTGGGAACTCGGCAACAATCGCTTCTAAGTCTTCTTTATTAATAAATGGTGTTTTCATAATCTTCCTTCTATTCTATTTGCAAAGAAAGGCTGGGACAATCGTTCCAACCTTTAGTTCTATCTCTTATTTATCTTCGTCAAAGATATTGCCAACCTCAACATCGATGGCTTGGTTCTTGACATCAATATTGGTTACCTTCAAGAGTGACTTGTAGTCAAACTGCTTTTCACGTTCTTCTTGGGCATTATCCGCAAAGACCGCTACACCTGCCAATTCTGAGTCGAACTCGCGCAAGAGGCTGATCATCCCATTGACAGTTCCGCCGCCTTTCAAGAAATCATCCACAATCAAGACACGGCTACCTGCCTTGAGACTACGTTTTGAAAGGAACATTTTCTCAATGCGGTCACCACTTGAACCTGATACATAGTTGACGCTGACAGTTGAACCTTCGGTAATTTTCAGGTCACGGCGCACAATAACAAAAGGAACATTGAGGACATTAGCAACTGCATTTGCAAGTGGAACACCCTTAGTCGCTACGGTCATAACGGCATCAATTTTTTGGTCCATAAAGCTCTTGGCAATAATGCGACCAATATTTTTCAAGATAGCTGGTGTGCTAAGCAAATCAGACAGGTAGATATAGCCACCTGGCAAGATACGGTCACTTTCTGACAACTTGGCACGCAAGTCCTCAACCATTTCCTTGGCATCATGGCTTGAGATTGATGGTGTGAAAATGACACCACCACCAGCACCAGTTACTGTCTGGATATGACCGATTTCGATTTCCTCAAAGGCACGTTTGATAATGACGATATCTTCTGAGATGGATGATTTAGCAGATTCATACTTTTCAGCAAAAGTATTGAGACTAGTTAGTTTATAAGGATTATTAATCAAATAGTTGGAAATGACAACCATCCGATCACTTCTTCTTAATTTCATTTCTATTTCCCATTCTATTTTTCTTCAAAAAATCAAAAAGCAAACTAGAAAGCTGGTCGCTGGCGATTCAAAACACTGTTTTGAGGTTGTCGATAGAACTGACAAAGTCTGTAATATACCTACATATATACATACGATAAGGCGATGCTACCCTAGTTTGAAGAGATTTTCGAAGAGTATTCATTTTTGTCTTTTACTTATTATACCATATTCACATAAAAAAACGAACATTCTTATCCTAAAAATGCTCATTTTTCTTAAATTATTAATCTAAATCTGGTTTATAGAAGGAACGATTGTCCATAGCGAAGATTTTATTGGTCATCTCTCCCTTATCCACCAGAGCCAGAGCTGTTGACATCATCATCATGCTAGCATCCAGATTGTCAATCATATGGATAATCTCTGCCTCCATAATGCGTGGACGGACTGGACTTCCATACTCAAGTAAGCCGTGGTGACTGAGGATGACGTGGCGAAGCAGAACGACTTCTTCCTTGGTATCATCGATGCCGAGTTCCATCACTGTCTTGGTAATTTCACTATCAATCAGAGCGATATGGCCAAGAAGATTGCCTCGCACTGTATACTCAGTTTGGTCTGGTCCCGTCAACTCAATGACCTTAGCCAAGTCATGTAGCATAATTCCTGCATAGAGCAGACTCTTATTGAGCTGAGGATAGATCTCGCTAACGGCATCTGCCAAACGCACCATGGTCGCCGTATGATAGGCCAATCCCGTTTCAAAGGCATGGTGATTGGTCTTGGCTGCTGGATAAGAGTAAAATTCCTTGTCGTACTTGGTGTAGAGATTTCGGACAATCCGTTGCCAAACAGGATTTTCGATTTTGAAAATCATTTGCGACATATAGTCACGGATTTCCTTGACATCAACTGGCGACTTGACCTTGAAATCAGCTGGGTCATTGGGCTCGCCAGGTTGAGGCAGGCGGAGAGTAATTTGATTGACTTGAGGGGTGTTGTTATAAACTTCTCGGCGCCCTTTCATGTGGACAACCTTACCTGCGGTAAAGGCCTCAATGTTATGAGGTTGGGCATCCCAGAGCTTCCCATCAATCTCGCCACTATCATCTTGGAAGGTAAAGGCTAGGTAGTTTTTCCCAGCTCGAGTTTGCCTCAGGTCAGCTGATTTGATTAGGTAAAATCCTTCAAACAGCTCATCTTTTTTCATGTGACTAATCTTCATATTCTTCCTCATTTTCTTGGAAATGGAGTAGATCAAGCGCAGGCTCACCTTCTGATAACTCAATGTGACGGAGCGTCCGCTCGATAGCTGTGGTGCGACGGTTTAATAGTTCATCAATATTGCCAGAAGCATGTTGGAGATGTTTTTGTGCCTTGACCAGAATGCCACCAAACTTGCCAAACTCGGTCTTGACACTGGCAAGAGTCTTGCTGATATGGTCGGCACTATTTTGAATATTGAGAGTTTTGAAGCCAACTGATAGGGAGTTAAGAAGGGCTGATAGGGTACTTGGACCTGCGACAATAATCTGCTCCTCCCGTCTCAAATCATCAAAGAAGACCGGATTGCGGACAATTTCTGAGTAGAGACCTTCTGTCGGAACAAACAAAACTCCAAAATTGGTTGTCCGAGGTGGTGCTATGTACTTGTTCCTGATATCCTTGGCAAAGCGCTTGACGCTTGCTAAGAGTGACTTACGACAGCGTTCGATTTCATCCTTGTCACCTGCTTCGTAGGCTTCTTCCAATCGGTAATAATCAGCCAGTGGAAACTTAGAGTCAATTGGCAGATAGACGTATTCCTGGTCGCCTTGCCCAGGAAGCTTGATGGCATACTCCACTCGCTCGCTAGAGTTTTCAACCGTTGCGTATTCTCGTTCATACTGGGCAGGTGTCATAATGTCTTCGATGATTTGCCCCAGTTGCAATTCTCCCAGAATCCCTCGCGTCTTGGTTCCAGATAGAACCTTGTTGAGAGCTCCGACATCGCGGGCAACAGTCTGCATTTCTCCAAGACCACGATTGACAGACTCCAATTGCTTGGAAACTGTCTCAAAGGAAGCCTGCAAGCGCGTCTGTAAGGTCTTTTCCAACTTTTCCTCGACTGTCTGGCGCATTTGTTCCAAACGTTGCTCATTTGATTCCTGCAAGGCTTGAAGGCGTTGGTCTGTCTTGTCTCTGGTTTGCAAGAGATTATCTGTCATTTCTTGACGGACCTGAGTCAGACCTTGGTGCAATTCCATTCGCACTTCTTGCAAGCGGTCGCTGACAGCCACTTCCAAATCTTTTTGATCTAACTGACTAGCTTGTCTAGCTTGTTCAAAACGGTAATCCAACTGGTCTGACAAGTGATCTGCCTGATCCTCCAAGCTCTTGCTGAGATGTTTGGCTTGCTTATCCTGCCTTTGCCAAATCAGAAAGAGGCCAGCTAGGTTGGCAATTAATAATAGAACAAGTAAACTTTCCATCCTACCTCCTGTCCTTGCTATGCAGCACGACCACATAGCCATCTGGGCAAGTCACCGAAACTTCCCTATCTATATATTCGTTAGAAGCGTACACTTTTTTAAAGAAAAAATTTTCCTCTGTCAACTCATACTTGGCTCCGAGAATGGTCAGCTGGCTATCCCGAACTGGCATAAAGGCTAGGTAGTCGTAGTCTGAACGGGGTTCTAGCTGACTGGTCCCTTCTGGACAATAGGCAATCAAATTTTGCCCATCTTCAATCGCTATCTGGCGCATATAGGGAGCCAACTTAGGATTGCTAGGAAGAAAAACATTGGCCAGCATGTGATCAATACGGCCACCCAAAGCACCAAAAATAGTAACCTCAGCCTGAGGATTTTGCTCAAAGATGGTTAAGAGAGCCAATTCCAAATCTGTATCATCTTTTTCTGGTCGGGCTTGGACAAAATGCTGGCCTCGTTTTTGAATCACCTGTCGCTCTTCTTCCGTCACAGAATCAAAATCTCCGACTGCTAGAGCAAGAGGCAAATCTTCTTCCAAGACCCAGAGCGAGCCTCGATCCACACCAACAAAACCATCAAAGTCCGTCCGATAATGACCACGGTCTCCGCCTGCAAAAACGGCAACCTTAGTCCAGTTGTTTTCTGAGAGTTTGTACTCGCTCATTGACATCTCCCTTAAAGACATAGGAACCTGCTACAAAAACGGTCGCACCAGCTTCTTTGGCTAGAGCAATAGTTTTATCATCAATCCCACCATCGACTTCAATCTCAAAGTTCAAACCTTTTTCCTTACGAAGTGCAACCAACTCACGAACCTTATCCATGGTTTCAGGCAGAAAGGCTTGCCCACCGAAGCCTGGGTTAACTGTCATGACTAAAACTTGGTCAACTAGGTGAAGAACGTGCTTAATCGCCCCAACAGGCGTACCAGGATTGATGACAACTGATGGCTTGACACCGAGTGAACGAATTTTTTGGAGGGCGCCATGAATATGAGGCGTTGCTTCTACATGGATACTGATGATATCTGCTCCCGCACGCGCAAAGTCTTCTAAATGATGCTCAGGATTTGACACCATCAAGTGGCAGTCAAAGACCATCTTGCTGTGAGGACGAAGACTCTCGACCACACCCGCACCAAAACTGATTTGTGGCACAAAATGACCGTCCATAATATCAATATGGGCATATTCTGCCCCTGTCGCTTCTAGACGTTTGATTTCACGTTCAAAGTTGGCATAATCTGCTGCCAGAATTGACGGAGCAATCTTGTATTGAGACATAGGTTTCTCCTTATTTTGGAATTTTTTTGCTGACTTTTTTATAGGTTTCTCTACGATTTTCAATTTCACTAAGGAATTGCAGGTAATTGTCAAAACGGAAAGTTGCAATAACACCCTCTTCAACAGCTGGTTTGACGGCACAAGACGGCTCATGGGTATGGGTACAAGTACGGAACTTACAATCTCGGCTAACAGTAGCAATCTCTGGAAAGGCCTGATTGAGGTCTTCCGCCGTTGATACTTCATAATCCAATGATGAAAAGCCTGGTGTATCTGCGATTTTACCCCCATTGAGATTATAAAAACTAACTACTCGAGTAGTGTGGCGCCCGCGACCCAGACTGTCTGAAATTTCTCCTGTTTCAAGATTGAGGTCTGGTGCGATTTTATTGAGAAGAGTTGATTTTCCAACACCTGTCTGCCCCATAAAGACCGTAACCTTGCCTGTTAACAAGGGCAAAAGTTCTTCTTTACTGGTCACAAAGTCGTAGCCGATGTCACCATAAGTCTGTTGGTAAAAATCCAGTTCCCCTCTATCTTCCAACAAATCCATTTTGGAAATATAGACGATGGGATGGATGCCCTTGTGCTCCAAAAGAAGCAAGAAGCGATCCAGTAAATTACTGTTAAAATCAGGTTCCTTGACAGACATGATCACCACAGCTTGGTCAATATTGACAATAGGCGGACGGACCAGACTGTTTTTCCGTTCGTGAATTTTGAGAATATAGCCTTCTGAATTTTCCTCCGCAGAGAAATCTACCCAGTCCCCAACGTAAGGGGTATGGCCTTTTTTACGGAAATTCCCACGCGCGCGTGTTTGATAGACCTGGCCATCACTCTCTACATAATAGAACCCAGCCAAGGCTTTAATGATTTGTCCCTGCATCTTAGAGTCCTTGCCCTTTAAGTGCGTCTGCTAGACTGGCAAACTCTTCCAAGCTGAGAGCTTCCCCACGTACACTTGGTGACAAGCCTGCTTGGTCCAAAGCCTTGGTCAGCTTGTCCTTGACCTCTTCAGTCTTGCCAAAGTAACCTGTCAAGTTATTCCATAAGGTCTTGCGGCGATGGGTGAAACTAGCCTTAGAAACCTTAAAGAAGAAGTTCTCGTCTTCCACTGCTACAACTGGCTCTGGACGACGCACCATTTTCAAGATGGCTGAGTCCACGTTTGGCGCTGGCACAAAGACCGTACGAGGTACGATGAAGGCAACCTTGGCAGTCATGTAATACTGAACCGCAATCGACAAGCTACCATAAGCCTTGGTATTCGGTTGAGCGGAAATGCGGTCAGCTACCTCTTTTTGCATCATGACGACAAACTCACTAAAAGGAATGCCACTTTCAATCAAGTGCATGAGAATAGGCGTCGTGATGTAGTAGGGTAAGTTAGCCACTACCTTGATTGGCAAATCAGGATTTTTAAAATTCTGGATATATTGCGCCAAATCAACTTTAAGAATGTCCTCATTGACCACGGTCACATTATCAAAATCACGCAGGGTATCTGCCAAAATTGGTACCAAACGGTGGTCAATCTCAAAAGCAATGACTTGAGCTGCACGCTCAGCCAGAAACTCCGTCAAAGCACCAATCCCTGGCCCGATTTCAATGACATTGACCTGGTCGTCAATCTCAGCCGTATCTACGATTTTTTGAAGGATATTGGTATCGGTCAAAAAATTTTGCCCAAAGGACTTTTTAAAGGTAAAACCGTGACGCTCCAGCACTGCCTTGGTCACGCTATAATCTGCAATTCTCATCTATTCTCTTTTCTATTATCTGTTACTACTATTGTAACACATTCCCCTTACATTTTGTGTCTGCTTAGCTATCCTCATAAGATTTCATAGCTTCTTCCACTTCTGCCAAGGTGACCCCAAACAACTCTAAGCGCTTGAGGAGTTGCTTGCCGTTAGAATAGCCAATTCGGAGAGCCTCTCCTAGATATTCTCGTCGCTTACGGCTATCTGCTCCCGCTAGAAAACCAAGGCTAATCAAGTCGCTACGACTGATGTCAAACTGACTCTCATGTTCAAATTGTTCTGTTACCTGAGCTAGAGCTATTTTCAAATCTTCATAGCCAGCATGTTCGATTCCCAGAGAACGCCCCTTGGTTTTGGACTTAGGAACAGCTTCATCTCGTTTGAGGAAGGCATGCTGAACTGTTGGAATGGCCGTCATAATCATGCGACGAATCCGCTCCCCATTAAAATCTGGGTCTGTAAAGACAATGACCCCATGACGTTGGTGCAGACGCTGAATCCGCTCTATATCCTGATCATTGATGGCAGAACCTCGGGTCTCATAGGTCTCTACATCGAAGTAACGTTTGAGATTGGCCGTATCATCGCGACCTTCAACCACGATGACTTGGGAAATTTTCTCTTTCATAATTAACTTTCCAATCCAAAAATGCGCTCTGCATTTGCAGTTGTTACCGCCGCTAGCTCTTCTGCCGTCATCCCACGCAAGCCAGCGATAAAGTCCACTACATAGCGAGTATAGGCTGTTTTATTTTCACGACCCCGTTTAGGAACAGGAGCCAAGTAAGGAGCATCCGTTTCCACCAACATCTTGTCCAAAGGTAACTCTTTAGCCGCTTCTTGGATGTCAGTTGCCTTCTTGAAAGTCACCACTCCTGAGAAGGAAATGGTCATGCCAAGCGCAACAAACTTCTCTGCCCATTCAAGAGTCCCTGAGAAAGAATGCATGATACCACCACGAGGACCAACTCCCTCACTCTTGATAATCTCATAGGTGTCTTCCAGCGCATCACGGGTATGGACAACAAAAGGCAAATCCAAGTCCTTAGATAGCTGAATCTGACGGCGAAAAACCTGCTCCTGCACCTCTTTGGGCGCTGTCATCCAATGATAATCCAAACCAATCTCACCCAAGGCAACTACCTTTGGATGCTTGAGCTTATCAAGCAAGTAGTCTTCAATTTCCTCTGTGTAAGTCCCTGCTTCTGTCGGATGCCAACCGATAGTCGCATAGAGCTGGTCATACTCATCTACCAACTCCAAGGCACGCTCAATCGTCGGTTTATCAAAACCAACAATATTCATCTGTGTCACACCCATCTCAGCAGCCAAGGCAATTTCTTCTGCCTCACGACCTGCAAATTCTTCTACATTCAAGTGTGTATGTGTATCAAAAATCATCTCTTCTAACCTCGTTTTCTATCTACTATTATAGCAAAAAAACTGACCTCTCTCCTCATCTGAAAAAAATATTCTAAAACCCATTATCATCTCTTGACGCTCTTTTTCCAAAGCAGTATAATAGCACTTATTGAAATTTTCAGAAAAGGAAAATACCATGTTTACAAAATTAAAACAGACTTTTATCGGTCGTCCTCTTAAGTCATTAACTGAAGGCGAAGGGGGACTACTGGGAAAAATGCAGGCCTTGGCCATGTTGTCAAGCGACGCTCTATCTTCCATTGCCTATGGGCCTGAGCAAGTAGTCCTCGTCTTGGCTAGTCTCTCTCCTCTTGCGATATGGTGGAGCCTTCCTATCGGCCTCTTTGTCCTCCTGCTCCTAGCTAGCCTGACCGTCTCCTACCGTCAAATCATCCATGCCTACCCTCAAGGGGGAGGGGCCTATATGGTTACTCGAGAAAATCTATCTCCCGAACTTGGCTTAATCGCTGGAGGTAGTCTGCTAGTTGACTACATGCTGACCGTAGCGGTATCTGTTTCATCTGGAGCGGACGCTATCACAGCAGCTCTCCCTGCTCTACACCCTTACAACCTCCATATTTCCATTTTTCTAGTTTGCTTGCTCATGCTCTTGAATTTACGGGGCTTAAAAGAATCTGCCAGTTCACTGATGATTCCTGTCTATCTCTTTATCATCAGTACTGTCTTTCTCTTGCTCTACGGAATCTTTCAACTAATGACAGGGTCTCTCAGCTATCAGGCAACTTCACCTATTGGGCATGCTGTTCCGAGCCTGTCTATCGTTCTCATTCTAAGAGCTTTTACCAGCGGATCCGCCTCTCTGACAGGAGTTGAAGCTATTTCAAATGCCGTTCCCTTTTTCAAGGCTCCAAAAGAAAAGAATGCCGCTCAAACCTTGACCATTATGTCACTGATTTTAGGTTTTCTTTTTGCAGGCATTACCTTCCTAAACTACTGGATGGGGATTATGCCTCAACACGGAGAAACTATTCTTTCACAGATGGCTCAAGGCATCCTTGGCAATTCCTTCTTAGGACACCTTGGCTATTATATATTCCAATTCTCCACAGCCTTGATTTTGGCCGTAGCTGCAAATACTGGCTTTTCGGCCTTCCCTATGCTGGCTTACAATATGGCTAAAAACAAATACATGCCCCATCTCTTTATGGAAAAAGGAGACCGGCTAGGCTACTCCAATGGAATTTTAACTCTGGCTTTTGGTGCTATGATTCTTCTTCTCATTTTTAATGGCAATACAGAACGCTTGATTCCTCTTTATACTATCGGGGTCTTCGTGCCCTTCGCCCTATCTCAGACTGGGATGATTCGCCATTGGAAAAAAGAAAAAGGGACAAATTTCTTAAAACCTGCCCTTGCCAATATCCTTGGAGCCATCATTTGCTACGCTATCGTGCTAATCCTGCTCTTTTTCCGTCTCAGTGATATCTGGCCTTTCTTCCCGATTATTCTCGTACTCACCCTACTCTTCTTGGCAATTCACAGTCATTACCAAAAAGTAGCCCAACAACTGCGACTCTATGAAGGAGTCGAAAAACGTACTTATGACGGTAATCTGGTTCTGGTCCTAGTAGGAAATGTCACCCGAGTCAGTGTCGGAGCCATTAACTACGCTCAAAGTATCGGTGACGAAGTCCTAGTCATGCATATTTCTACCAAGGAAACCGCAGAAAAAGACCAAGAAATTCTCCAAGAATTTGCCGATTACTTCCCAACCATTACTCTGAAAAATATCAAGACCAGCTACCGCGACATCATCACCCCTACTGTCAAGTATGTCAAACGAATCTCTGAGGATGCCCAGAAAAAGAACTATACAGTCACTGTCCTGGTACCCCAGTTTATCCCTAATAAACCTTGGCAAAATATCCTGCATAATCAGATGAGTCTCAAACTCAAATATGCCCTTCGTTGGCACCAAGACGTCGTTGTCGCTAGCTACTCTTATCACTTAAAAGAATAAAGAAAAGGCCCTACCAGAATCAAAAGCGTCTGGTAAGGCCTTTTTCTGAATCCAGCCACTATGCTTATACTCAATGAAAATCAAAGAGCAAACTAGGAAGCTAGCCGCAGGCTGCTCAAAGCACTGCTTTGAGGTCGTAGATGAAACTGACGAAGTCAGCTCAAAACACTGTTTTGAGGTTGCAGATAGAACTGACGAAGTCAGCTCAAAACACTGTTTTGAGGTTGCAGATAGAACTGACGAAGTCAGTAACATACCTACGGTAAGGCAACGCTGACGTGGTTTGAAGAGATTTTCGAAGAGTATTAACTGAAAAGCATGACTAGGAATATCATTGAATGTGGTTAGCTAAATCTTCCTGAGCTTTTTTATTTGACTCAGCTTTTTCTTTTAGCCATTTTTCATAGAGTTCTTGGTACTGTTTAGCAGTTACTGCCTCTTTTTGCAGTTCAACATATTTATAGTTGTCAGCATCTCCTTTGTGTCCAACGAATGAGAATGGACCTGTAAACGGCACAGTCTTACGGAAGATTGGGTTGGCTCCACCACTTTGAACTGGTAGGAAGAGGGCGCTATCTGTCAACCAAGCTTGGGCTTCAGCATATTTTTCATAGCGAGCTTGAGTATCTGTGATTTCCGCATCAGCCTGATCCAAGAGTTTCTTGTAGTCAGCAAGACCAATCTTGTCCTTAACTTCCTTGTCTTTTCCTTCAGACAAGCCCATGTTTTTCAACTGAGAACCTGTCTCTGGATCAAGGATGGCTAGGTAAGTCTTAGGATCTGAGTAATCTCCACCCCATCCTGAGATGTCGATGTCGTAGTCTTTTTGTTCTGCTGTATCTGCAAAGTAGGTTGCTTGGTCTTTTTCATCTGGAGAAAGTTGGATAACGTCGATAACTACATTCTCCTTACCAAGAGTTTCTTCCACTGTTTGTTTGAACGATCCAGCCTGTTGCACATCCAACTTAGCAGTCTGGTCAACTGGCATATCCAAATGAATTGGGAAGGTTACTCCTTGAGCTTGCAGACTTTCTTTGGCCTTAGCAAACTTCTCTTTGGCCTTTTCAGGATTCAAGAAGGCTTGCTTACCATCGTTTAGGTTGATATTTGCCCAATCTTTACCGTAGTTGACAATTTTCTCATTGACAATATCACCAAAGTTCTTATCGCCAACTTGGACAAAGTTACTTGGTGTAACTGTGTTACGCAAGATACGGTCTGCTCCATCCTCACCATTTGTCTGCGCTGCATAAGCATGACGGTCAAAGGCAAAGTTGATAGCCTGACGGAAATCTTTATTTTGCATAGCTGCGCGTGAATCTGTCTTTTCCTTATCAGACTGTTTCATAGTTTGCTTGTAGCTTTGACGATTCACGTTGAAAAGATAGTAGAAAGTAACTGAGTTTTGTGGTGTGTAGGTAATCTTGTCCTCATTCCCCTTCTTGAGTTCAGCAAAGACTGAACTTGTTGGGAAGATACGTCCGTCTGTGTAGTTGCCTTCCAAAAATCCTCTCGCCAAACTATCTTGGTCAGAACCGTCAAAGAAAGAGAGTTTCACTTTCTCAATTTTGACATTGTCCTTATCCCAGTAATTAGGGTTTTTGTCAAATTCAATCAAAGATTTTGATGAGAAAGATTTAAACAAGTAAGGACCATTTGACAAGATACTTGATGGTGTCACACTTCCAAAGTCATCTCCCTTAGACTTCAAGAAGGCTTCATTTACAGGATTAAGGATACTTGCTGTAGTTTTAGAGTTCCAGTAAGTCTCAGGTTGGTTGAGGGTGTACTGTAGCGTGTAATCATCCACCGCCTTAACACCGACAGTTCCAAAATCAGATGATTTCCCTTCAACATAATCTGCTAGCCCCTTGATAGAGTCTTGCACCAAATACAAGTTTTCAGCCTTTTTATCCGCCGCATACTTAAGACCAGTCACAAAGTCATGAGCTGTTACATCCGCATACTCTTCTCCTTCAGAAGTGTACCATTTAGCTCCCTGACGAATCTTATAAGTGTAAGTCAAACCATCTTTTGACACAGTCCACGACTCAGCCATAGATGGAATGAGATTGCCATACTGGTCATTTTCCAACAAACCATCAATCAAGTTGGTTGTGATACTAGATGTTGAGTCTCGTGTAGAGGTAATATAATCCAAGGTATCTGGGTTGCTAACAAAGATATAAGAGTAAGTCTTGTCTGCACTACTTGATTGGGAAGACCCACATGCCGCTAGAGCTAGACCTGCTGTCAAAGCCATAGCTCCAAAAAGCATAACTTTTGATTTCTTCATGATTATTCTCCATTTTTACAGTATGTGAAATATTATACACCATTTAAGCAAAAATATAAAGCCTTTTTGAACTTTTTTACAAAAATAAAAATCAGTAGACTCGAGTTCCTACTGATTTTTGTTATAGTTCGTTTGGATTATGCAGCCAAAACTTTGCGTCCTTTACGACGACGAGCTGCCAATACGCGACGACCGTTTTTAGTTGACATACGGTTACGGAATCCGTGTTTGCGCGCACGACGAAGTTTACTTGGTTGATAAGTACGTTTCACGATGAATACCTCCTCATAGATTTTGTATTCGTTTAGCCGGCTATAAAGTGATCAGTTACTAAACATACTTTACTATTCTATCTGATTCTTTCACTTTTGTCAATAGCTCAAGGCAAATGTTTCCAGCTTTTTCAGATGTAAGCCCTATCTGCGATACTGTTTCAAGAAACGAGTCATTTTTTCTTGGATTTGGGCTAGTTCATCAACACGAGGAAGATAAACGATACGGAAGTGGTCTGGTTCCTGCCAATTGAAGCCTCGACCATGAACCAAGAGAACCTTTTCCTGCTTCAAGAAATCAAGGACAAATTGCTCATCATCATCGATACGGTACATATTGCGGTCGATTTTAGGGAAGATATAGAGCCCAGCCTTGGGTTTAACGGCAGACAAACCTGGAATATCTTGAATGGCATTGTAGATGAAATTTCTTTGCTCGTAAATTCGTCCACCGGGAAGGAGCAATTCATCGACCGACTGGTGGCCACCCAAGGAAGTTTGTACGACTTGTTGGGCCAAAACATTAGAGCAAAGGCGCATATTGGACAGCATATTGAGCCCTTCGATATAGCCTTTTACATGTGCCTTAGGTCCAGACAAGACCATCCAACCCACACGGAAACCAGCGATACGGTGGGATTTTGACAGACCATTCATGCTGACACAGAAAACATCTGGTGCTAAGCTCGCCACAGGCGTATGCACATGTTCATCCATTACCATGCGGTCGTAAATTTCATCCGCAAAGATAATCAAATCGTTTTGACGGGCAATCTCAATAATCTCCAACAAGAGTTCCTTAGGATAAAGGGCTCCAGTTGGATTATTTGGATTGATAAGGACGATTGCCTTGGTATTGGAAGTGATTTTTGACTTGATATCGTCAATATCTGGGTACCATTCTGCAGCTTCATCACAGATATAGTGAACGGCATTTCCTCCAGCTAGGCTGACAGCCGCTGTCCAGAGAGGATAGTCTGGCATAGGCACCAAGACCTCATCCCCATTGTCCAAAAGCCCCTGCATGGACATGACAATCAGCTCACTGACACCATTTCCAAGGTAGATATCATCAATATCTACATTTGGGAATTTCTTCAATTGGCAATACTGCATGATGGCCTTACGGGCTGAGAAAATCCCTTTGGAGTCAGAGTAACCTTCACTATCACGCGCATTCATAATCAAGTCATGAATGACCTCATCTGGCGCTGTAAAACCAAATTCTGCTGGATTTCCTGTATTCAGACGTAAAATCTTTTCTCCGTTTGCTCGCATTCGCATGGCTTCTTCCAAAACAGGGCCACGGATATCATAAGCAACATGCTCTAACTTACTAGACTTGTTATATTCTTTCATCTTGTTTCCTCAATTCGTCAGGATAGTAACATTATACCACTAGAAAGAGAATGCGACAAGTTTACTGAAATGGGTTACTAGGTTCGGATAGAAGAAAAACCTCACTAAAAGCAAGGTCAAGACAGGGGAGATAGCAGGTATTTTGCCAAAGACAGATCACATACCAAAAGATAAACCTAGAAAAAGCAAACCTAAAAAAGAGTCATAAAGAAGATTGAACATGAGGAAAAGCCCCCATATCATCAAGTAACCCCAGCGACCACTTCGTTTTGCAACCAGAAATAAGATTAGATGGTAGAGTACATGAAAGACTAAAAATCCGATAAACCCTGGATAAAGAAACGGTACCAGACTCTCTAATTGCCAGATCATGACAACTTCTACCAAGACTGAAACTAAGATGATTCCATAATAAAGGAAATTTGATTTTTTTGTTTCTTGAAAAGAGTTTTTCATCATTCTCCCTCCCTTCACTTCTTTCCTGCTGTCCTTTCTTTTATTTTATCATATATTTATATAGATGTTAAGCACTAACATTCTTTTGAAAAATACTTTTTTTGCTTTACTTCTATAGTGAAAAGGTTTACAATAATAGTAAGAAAATTTCAGGAGGTTTCATTATGGCACAACGTTACCAAAATATTATGGTCGCAATCGATGGTTCTAAGGAAGCAGACTTGGCTTTTGTCAAGGGAGTTCATTCTGCTCTACGAAACGACGCTAAACTCACCATCGCACATGTCATTGACACACGCGCTCTCCAAAGCGTATCCACCTTTGATGCTGAAGTTTACGAAGAACTCCAAGTCGACGCTGAAAGTCTGATGAAAGAGTACGAAAAACGTGCTAAAGATGCTGGGGTGGCAGATGTTCATATCGTCATTGAAATGGGAAATCCAAAGACCCTACTGGCACGTACTATTCCAGATGCAGAAGAAGTGGACCTCATCCTCGTTGGTGCAACTGGTCTCAACGCCTTTGAACGCCTCTTGGTCGGTTCTTCATCTGAATACATCCTCCGCCATGCTAAGGTTGATTTGCTGGTGGTGAGAGAACAAGAAAAAACCTTATAATCACGAAGAAAAGGAGCCCCCAGCTCCTTTTTATTTACTTTTTGTTTACGATTTATTTCTCTCTTTATGGCGTTCATAAGCCTTGAGCTGGCGCTGCAGTTCCTTTTTAATAGCAGGTTCTGGAGCATATTTTTCTTCCCAATCATCTGGTTTTAAGATTTTATGGGTCACTGGATCAAAATGAGCCTTGCCATCTGGAAAAATTTTCCCCATATTAGCCTGATGAACAATATCAAAAATACGTTCTGGGTCCACCCCCATCAAGACAAAACTACCGTAGGTAAAGTAAAGTGTGTCAATCAAGGCATCCACTTGCCCTACCAAATCTTGCTGAGCAGGCGTCTTCTTAGCTACTTTATCTGCCGCCTTATCAAGAGCCTGATGAAGTTGCGATAGAGCTTGACCAAAGTCCTCTTCAGAAGGACTGGCTGCTCGAACAAACTCCACCAATTCTTCTATTTTAAAGCCAGCCCTGTGGGTTGCACCTTCTAAATCCCAAGCTCGAGGTTCTTCTTGGGTTCGTTCATCCATCATGTGGTGGAAGGTCTTGACCTTATTGAAATGATAGTCACGGCTGACAAAGACTTTTTCCGAAGACAAAACACCAAAATGTTCCAAGGCCTTGTGGATTCCGTCTTGCTGATTGCTAGTGGTGATGTGCTTGGCAACTTCCTTAACACTGCTACTACCATTTCCCATAGCGACCGACATACCGACACCAGCCAGCATTTCAAGGTCATTATCTGAGTCACCAAAGGCCATGACTTGGTTGAGGTCAAAGCCATATTCTTTCCCAACTCGGCGAATACCTTCCAATTTAGAATTTCCCTGATTGATGACATCCGCTGCAAAAGGATTGCTACGTGTCAATTTCAAGTCTTCAAAATCAGCTGCCGCCTTCTCAGATTCTTCTGGTGTCATCAGCATCAAAACTTGGTAGATAGGCTGATTCATCAGATGAAGCAGGTCTTCTTCCTTTTGGGGAACAACCTTGCTGACCATACGATTAAAGGAATGACTCACTGTCCGAGTTAAAACAGAGGGAACGAAGCGACTGATTCGTTGGGAAAAAGAACCCAAACCAAAGGACATGATTTTAGAACCTAGCATGGCATCCTTGGTCCCTAATGCAATCTCCTTGCCCTCTTTTTTAGCATATGTAATGAGCTGGCGCAAATGTAACTTGGAAATTGGGCTCGTGAACAAGACTCTGTCTTTAGTAAAGATATACTGGCCATTATAGGTTACCGCAAAGTCCAAATCCAAATCGTCCATCAATTCCTTAACAAAAAAAGGTCCTCGCCCTGTCGCTACACCAACCAACACCCCTTGTTCTTTGACAATCTTAATCGCGTCCTTAGTGGATTTCAAAACACTCTTGCGATCGTTGACCAAGGTTCCATCGATATCAAAAAAAACAGCTTTGACTTCCATCCTATCCCAATCTCCCCTTTTGTGATACAATGATTATACCACATTTCAGAAAGAGTGAGTAAATCATGCCTAAGAAAATCCTTGTTTTACATACAGGTGGGACTATTTCCATGCAGGCCGATGCTTCTGGCGCTGTTGTGACTAGTTCAGATAATCCCATGAACCATGTGTCCAACCCACTTGAAGGAATCCAAGTCCACGCCCTAGACTTTTTTAACCTACCAAGCCCCCATATCAAACCCAAACATATGCTGGCCCTCTACCAAAAAATTAAAGAGGAAGCAGATAATTACGATGGGGTGGTTATCACACACGGAACCGATACTTTAGAGGAAACAGCCTATTTCCTTGATACCATGGAAGTTCCCCATATGCCTATCGTTCTAACAGGAGCCATGCGTAGCTCCAACGAACTCGGCAGCGACGGTGTTTATAATTATCTGAGTGCTTTACGAGTGGCTAGCGATGACAGAGCTGCTGACAAAGGGGTTTTGGTTGTTATGAACGATGAAATCCATGCTGCCAAGTATGTTACCAAAACACATACGACCAATGTCAGTACCTTCCAGACCCCAACACATGGCCCCCTTGGTCTCATCATGAAACAGGAAATCCTCTACTTTAAAACAGCTGAACCTCGTGTTCGCTTTGACCTTGATCACATACAAGGATTAGTCCCTATCATCTCTGCTTATGCTGGTATGACAGATGAGCTGATTGATATGCTGGATTTGGAACAATTGGACGGTTTGATTATCCAAGCCTTCGGAGCTGGTAATATTCCCAAAGAAACGGCTCAAAAATTAGAAAGCCTTCTGCAAAAAGGAATCCCAGTCGCCCTGGTTTCCCGATGTTTCAATGGTATTGCAGAACCTGTTTATGCCTACCAAGGTGGGGGCATACAGTTGCAAAAGGCAGGTGTTTTCTTTGTTAAAGAACTCAACGCCCAAAAAGCCCGTTTGAAACTCCTCATTGCCCTCAATGCCGGACTAACAGGACAGGCTTTGAAAGACTATATGGAAGGCTAAGTCTCTTCTCCAGAAAGCAAAATCAGGAAATCTTCTCGATTCCCTGATTTTTTCTATTTACGTTTTCGTGTTGAGCGACGTTCTGTCAAACCATGAGGTAAGAGAACTTCACGTTCTTCCAACTCTTCCTTGTGCATAATCTTAGTCAACATACGCATACTAATGGCGCCAAGGTCATAAAGAGGTTGGGCAATAGTTGTCAAGTTTGGACGGGTAAAGCGTGAGATTTGTGAATCATCACTAGTAATGATTTCAAACTCTTCTGGTACTGACACACCCTTATCAGCAAGACCGTTCAAGACACCTGCTGCCAGCTCGTCACCTGTTACAACTGCTGCAGTTGCATTTGATGAAATCAAGCGTTCTGCCAAGGCATAGCCATCTTCATAAGTGTATTTAGACTCAAATACCAATCCTTCGCTATAAGAAATCCCTGCTTTTTTCAAAGCTTCCTTGTAGCCAACCAAACGAACCTTACCATTGATGTCATCCACTAATGGACCGCTAATGAAAGCAATGCGCTCATTTTCTTTAGCAAGGTAGGTTACTGCATCAATCGTTGCTTGTTTGTAGTCAATATTGACACTTGGAAGCTGATGTTCTACATCCACAGTTCCTGCAAGAACAACTGGTGTCCGAGAACGAGAAAACTCTGAACGAATTTTTTCAGTCAAGTGGTAGCCCATAAAGATAATACCATCCACTTGCTTAGAAAACAGTGTATTGACCACTGAAACTTCCTTGTCATCATCCTCATCACTATTGGCAAGGACGATATTATACTTGTACATTTCAGCGATATCATCAATCCCTTTGGCAAGCGTTGAGAAATAACCATTGGTAATATTGGGGATCACAACACCGACAGTGGTTGTCTTTTTACTTGCAAGACCACGCGCCACTGCATTTGGACGGTAATCCAAACGATCAATCACCTCAAGCACTTTTTTACGAGTATTCTCTTTTACATTCTTATTGCCATTGACTACACGGCTAACCGTCGCCATTGAAACTCCTGCTTCACGGGCGACATCATAAATCGTTACTGTATCGTCTGTATTCATTTCATTCCCTTTCTATATCATACCTCACGAGACTCCAAAAAGAGGCGGTATGAAAATTTCGTTTTCATGATTCTACTTATTCCATTTTATCACTATTTGTAAACACTTTCAAGCATTTTTTGAAGATTGTTTGAAAAAAATTTCATAGAAAACTATGTTTATAAAGAAAAAATCACCTTTTCTTGATTTTTAATCCTATTTGCTGTATGATAAGGGAAAAGAAGGGGGAAGAGATATGGCTTTTACCAATACCCACATGAGGTCTGCTAGTTTTGGTATTGTTACCAGCTTGCCTGATGATGTTATTGACTCTTTTTGGTATATCATCGACCATTTCTTAAAAAATGTCTTTGAATTGGAAGAAGAACTCGAGTTTCAATTGCTTAATAACCAAGGAAAAATTACCTTCCATTTTTCAAGTCAACACCTCCCTACAGCTATTGATTTTGACTTTAACCATCCTTTTGACCCTCTTTATCCCCCGAGAGTACTGGTTTTAGATATGGACGGTAGAGAAACTATCCTCCTCCCAGAAGAAAATGACCTATTTTAATACTCAATGAAAATCAAGGAGCAAACTTAGGAAGCTAGCCGCAGGCTTCTCAAAACACTGTTTTGAGGTTGCAGATGGAAGCTGACGTGGCTTGAAGAGATTTTCGAAGAGTATAAAAACTCTAGCCTTCAGTTGCAAGTGACTGAAAACTAGAGTTTTTTCTATTTTTTCAAAGCATCATACAAGTTGCGAATCGGTTGCTTTAAGGTAGGATGGATAAAATGAGGCGCAATTTCCTGCAAAGATTCAAGTACAAAAAGGCGTTCTGCTATATAAGGATGAGGCAAGATGAGGTCGTCTGTATAAAGGATCTGGTCCTCTACAAAGAGCAAGTCCAAATCAATCAAACGAGGCCCCCAATATACTTCTCTCACCCGTCCCATCTCTGACTCAATGGCTAACAAGGTTTCTAATAGAACTGAGGCAGGCAACCATGTTTCCACCTCAACCACTTGATTGGCAAAGCTATCTTGCTCCACACCACCCCAAGGCTCTGTCGCCAAGACACTAGACTCTTTGAGAATATGGATACCACGAGATTGCATTTTCTCAATGGCTTGTTTCAAGTTTGCTTGCTTATCCCCCATATTGCTTCCTAGGGCGATAAAGGCTCGTTGCTTGCGGCGATGAATGGTTACCGAGCAAGTATCTAGTGGCAAATGCACTGGCGCCCAAGGTTTTTTCAGTTCCAACTTCATTTCTTGGACAAGAGGATAAGCCTTAAAAGTACGTTCCAAAAGTTTATAGGCTACCGTTTCAATCAAATCCTCAGTCGTTTCCTGAAACCAAGTCGTCCACTGCTGACACAGTTCTCCATAATGGACAGAAGCCGTTAAATCCAAGTCTGTAGCCGCCTTGGTCATATCATAGGATAGGATAGCTGAAACGACAAACTTCTGCCCCAATTCTTTCTCACTAGGAAAAAGACCATGATAGGCAAAAATTTCCAAATCCTTAATCTGCAGTTGATCCATAACTAGTCCTTTCTAGAAAAATCCGCTTCAAGCGGATTCTTTTTATAGTCCCATTAAACGATAAGCCTGATCTCGGAGGTCCTTATCGGTTTCAAATAGACCACGAGCTACTGTCGTCAAGGTTGCTGTACCTGGTTTTCTGACACCACGCATACTCATACACATATGCTCCGCCTCAATGACAACAAAGGCTCCTTTAGCACCTAGATACTCCATCAAGGCATCGGCCACTTCGATATTCAAACGTTCTTGAATTTGTGGTTTTTTCGAATAAACTTCAACCGTACGGGCTAGCTTAGACAAACCTGCTACACGGCCATCTGGAATATAGGCAATATGCGCTCTACCATAAAATGGCAAGAAGTGGTGTTCACACATAGTATGGAAAAAGATATCCTTTTCTACCACCATATTATCATCAATAATCTCAAAGGATTTTGACAAATGTTCCTCCGCCGTTTGACCAAGACCTGAAAAAATCTCTTGGTACATACGAGCCACACGAGCAGGTGTTTCCTGCAAGCCCTCGCGGTTAGCGTCCTCTCCGACAGCCTCGATAATCATTTTTACAGCTGTTTCAATCTTTTGTGTATCCATTTTCATTCTTCCTCTCCATCAGATAGGCTCTCACTTGGCTCAAGAAATACAAGGAACCCGTGACAATCCTAACTGTTTTTTTCTCTTCTTTTTTATCTGTCAATTTTTGCTCTAGAAAATCCTGCCAACCTTGGTAGCTGAGATTTCTAGACTTAGCTGCCTCTTCCAGCACTTTTTCATCAGTCGCCCGACTATCGTCAAAATGTGTCAGGGTAAGCTCGGTATCTGGTATTGCCCCCAGCAAATCCAACATATCCTCCAAGGCCTTGGTTTTGATACAAGTAAAGATAATTTCCTTATGATAATCCGCAAAGCGTTCTTGCAAGGTTGCCAATAAAGCCTTGATAGCATGGGGATTATGGGCCCCATCCAAAATCATCAAGGGGTCTCTATACACGACCTCCAAACGCCCTGGCCAACCTGTTTCTTCCAAGGCCTGAGCAAGCAAGTCATTACTTGCTAGTTTTCGCCCATCTTCTTGACAAAAAGTATCAAGTAAAGCAATGGCCATTCCAGCATTCTCTATCTGGTGCAAACCAAGCAGGCCAGTCTGGAAGCGACCTTGTCTGACAGCACTGGTATAGTCAAATACTTCACCCGTTACCACACTCTCTTGGTGACTGACATGATAATTTGCCCCGTAGGCAAGTCTCGGTACATCTTTCCCTTCCGCAATGCGGTCAATCACAGCCAAAGCTTCTGGAGCGATACGACCTGTTACCAAGGGAATACCTTGTTTGATAATACCAGCTTTCTGCTCTGCTATGGCTTCCAAGGTGTCACCAAGTAGGGCTACATGGTCCAATCCAATAGTCGTAATTCCTGTCAAAATGGGCTGACAGACATTGGTACTATCTAAAAGCCCACCCATGCCCACTTCCATGATAGCCACATCTACTTGCTCTGAGGCAAAGTAATCATAGGCTATAGCTGTAATTATTTCAAACTCAGTTGTCCCCTGCAAATTGGTAGCCGATTCCCCTTCCAACAAAGACTGATAGTCTGCCATGAGGGCTTCTAGTCTAGCCTCTGGGATAGATTCCCCATTGATGCTAATCTGATCTGTGTAATGAATGAGATAGGGCGAGCTGAAAACACCAACTCTCAGCCCCATCTTTTCTAGCATATTTTTCAAAAAAGCAATGGTCGAGCCCTTGCCATTGGTTCCTCCGATATGGATAACCTTGAGTTTGAGATGGGGATTGCCACGCAAAGCTAACAGTTCCACCATGCGTTCCAAGCCAAAATGTGGTTGGTCCGTCCGATAGTTAGCAATCCACTGATTATTTTCAAATTCTTTCATCTTATTTATATTGTTTTAAATCTAGATTTTCCGCTTCATCAGCCAGACGAATGGCGGAGGCAATTTCAACTGCCATCCTGTGACTAGCTACGTCATGCACGCGCACCACTTCCACACCCTGTCTCACAGCGATACTGGTTACATGAGCTGAAGCCGTATCTCGATTGCGGAAACCAAGTTCTGTCTCAGGATTGACTTCAAAACCATTCTCTTCTAGGATATTGATGACAAACCGCTTGCGCGAAACTCCAAGAAAGATTGGATACCCCTTCTGATGTAGTGTATCCAAGTCCCGTAAAAGAAGCAGATTTTCTTTCTTGGTCAGACCAAAGCCGATTCCTGAATCCAGCAGGATGTTTTCTTGTGCAATTCCAGCTTGATTTGCTCTCGCTAGTGCTCGTTCAAAGAAAGTCTCCATCAACTCTTCGATTGGCAATGTTTCAAAGTCAGCTAACTCTTCCTCTGTAAAAGCTTGTCCAAAACCAAAATGAGGAAATATGAGCGCGCTAGGGTGCTGAGGTCGCGCCATAACTGGATTAAACATAATGACTACTTTCGCTCCAGCCTTAGCAACCACATGAGCCATTTTCTCATCACCCATAAGACCAGTGATATCATTGACTAGATTGGCACCAGCAGCCAAAGCAGCCTCTGCCACCTGACTTTTCCAAGTATCAATGGAAATGAGGACATTACTTTCCTTACGAATCGCTTTAATCACTGGAACAACACGCTGGATTTCCTCTTCTATCTCAACATAGCTACTTCCCGGCCGAGGCCGAGTCGATTCTCCGCCGATATCGATCATACTAGCCCCTTCTGCTATCAATTTACGAGCCTGCTGGAGTGCCTGCTCAAGAGCAAAAAATTGACCACCGTCCGAAAAGGAGTCTGGGGTTACATTAATAATTCCGCAAATAGATGTCTTTGAATGATTGGCTTTACTTGACATATCGGTCACTCCCTCAAGGTTTTTCATCATATTATTTCTCTATTTTACCATAAAAAGAAAAAGATGGACACGATTGCATTCATCTTTTTCCCAGTAGAAACAAGTAAGCAATTGTCAAAAATCTTAAACAGAGATCCCTAATGTCCGACTCATGATCACCACAAGAGCCAATAAACAGAAGGCTACCCCATTAACAATCATGTGAAGCAAGATAGACATTTCCAAACGTTGGGTTTTGTAAGCCGTCCAAGATAGAACAATCGACATACCTCCATAAATCAATAAAGAAGGTAAATTACTTGGTTGATGCAATAAAGCAAACACAATCGTACCGACTACAAATCCCAAGTTCTCTTTTCCTCGGAAAATCTTTTTAGGAATAATCCCACGGCACAAGATTTCCTCACAAATCGGAGCAAGCAAGGCCAGTAAGAAGAAACTGGAAATCAGAGAACTATTCTGAACCATATCGTTAATCTGAGACTGGTTACTTGTTGTCGTCTCATTTGACAGTTGTAACAAGATAGAACCAAGTATATTTGACCCGATAATAACTAAATAACTCAAGCCCAAACGTGCCAAATCCTTCGCTCTAAAAAAAGAAAAATTAAAACTTGCTAATTGCGTTTTACGAGCTCCAAAAATAAATAGTGCCAAAACTACAATCGAAATACCAGCAACTATCAGTCCTGACTGCAACAGTGGTACTGCATTTAAAGTTAAAATAGCAGTAACCCCTATAGGAATCTGATATAAAATTGTCGCCAGCAAAAAGATTAACAGCCAACCTGCACGATTCAATAATTCTTTCCACATATTTTTCTCTTTCATCACCCATCTCCTTTATATTAAAAAAGGGGGAAAATCCCCCTGGGTTATCCTATTATAAGGCCATACTGATGTAGTTAAGGATAAACAAGGCATCCAAAATCCAAATCATGACATGAACATCTTTAGCTTGACCTTTGACAAGCTTAGTCAAAGTGTAAGTCAAGAAACCAACTGCAATCCCTTGAGTGATAGAGTAGCTGAATCCCATAAAGATAGATGTGAAGAAAGCAGGAACTGCTTCAGACATATCGTCCCAATGGATATTTTTCAAGCTAGCCAACATCATAATCCCAACAATAATCAAGATTGGAGCTGTAGCGGCTGTTGGTACAATCGCTAGAAGTGGGCTAAAGAAGCTTGAGATCGCAAAACAGATTGCCACGACCAAGGCTGTCAAACCAGTACGTCCACCTGCACCAATACCAGCAGCAGACTCAACATAAGTCGTTACGTTCGAAGTACCTGCGATGGCACCAATTGAAGTACCAATCAAGTCAGAGTAAAGAGCCTTGTCTAACTTAGCTGATTGATGATTTTCACCATTTGTCGCTACGATACCAACTTTTTCACCTGTACCGATCAAGGTACCAATTGTATCAAAAATATCTGTCAATGAAAAGGCAAGAATAGCCATCAGAGTTTCAGGCAAGCGAGCTGTATCTGAAATCAAAGCTCCCAAACCTTCTGAACCAAGAGCTGCACCAAAGATTGTCTTCAAATCTTTAAAAGCTGCACCAACATGGTTATTAGCAAAATCGATGCTTGACAAATCTACCAAACCAACTGCAATAGCAAGAACAGTTGTTGTCAAGATAGAGAGGAGAATTCCCCCTTTAATTCCTTTGATGACAAAGAAAATTGTGATAGCGAGTCCTGCAAGAGCCACCAAAACAGCTGGATTATTAAAGCTGACCAATCCTGGAACTGCTGAAGAGTTTGCTGCAATCGTTGCTTGAGCTTTGTCAGCCCCTTCTCCTATAGCAGTATAGTTTCCTGGATCAATCGTGAATTTCAAAAGTCCAGCATTCTTAATCCCCACGTAGGCAAGGAAGACACCAATACCGGCTGAAATAGCTGAGCGAAGGGCATTTGGAATCGATTCAATGATCATTTTACGAACATTTGTCAAGGTAATAATCAATGAGATAATTCCACAGATGAAGACCATAGCTAGGGCTTCTTGCCATGAATAACCAAGTCCGAATACAACTGTAAAGGTAAAGAAGGCATTGAGTCCCATACCTGGCGCTTGAGCATATGGCAAGTTAGCATAGAAGGCCATCATCAAGGTACCAGCAACTGCACCGATAATCGTTGCGAGGAACACACCCTGAGCAGGCATTCCTGTTTGCGAAAGAATTTGTGGGTTTACAAAGAGAATATAGCTCATTGCAAAGAAAGTTGTTAAACCAGCGAGAACCTCTGTACGAACGTCTGTACCGTTCTCTTTTAGTTTAAATAATTTGTCCATTATCAATCTCCTTTTAATTTTTACGAACAATAATAGAATTATATCATTTATCATTCACTTTTTCAATATCTTTGTTTGATTTATTTAAGAATTTGATGAAATTTCTTTTTTTGTTTCGAATCTGCTTTTCTGCCTGCTTTCTGCTATAATAGTAGACATCTTATCTGAAAAGACACTAGAAAGGTCCCTATGACGAAGAAAATTATTGCAGTTGACCTGGATGGAACCCTGCTCAACTCAGACAGTCAGATTTCTGACTTTACCAAAAAAACCATTAAAAAAGTTGCTGAAAAAGGCCATCAGGTTATTATCACGACAGGTCGCCCTTACCGCATGTCAAAAGATTTTTACCGCGAGCTAGGCTTAAACACTCCTATGATTAATTTCAACGGCTCCCTTACTCATTTACCAGACCAAGTTTGGGACTTTGAAAAGTGTTTGACTGTAGACAAAAAATATCTGCTAGATATGGTTCGACGTTCAGAGGACATTCAAGCCGATTTTATCGCTGGAGAATACCGTAAAAAATTCTACATTACAAATCCTAATGAAGAAATTGCTAATCCCAAGCTATTTGGTGTAGAAGCTTTCCAGCCTGAAGATCAATTTCAGCCTGAGTTAGTAACCAAGGATCCTAACTGTATTCTGTTACAGACCAGAGCCAGTGACAAGTATGCTCTGGCACAAGAAATGAACGCCTTCTACCAGCATCAACTGTCTATCAATACCTGGGGAGGTCCGCTCAATATCCTTGAGTGTACACCCAAAGGAGTTAATAAGGCCTTTGCTTTGGACTACTTGCTCAAGGTAATGAACCGTGACAAAAAGGATTTGATTGCCTTTGGAGATGAGCACAATGATACCGAAATGCTTGCTTTTGCTGGGAAAGGTTATGCAATGAAAAATGCCAACCCAGAGCTACTCCCCTATGCAGATGAGCAAATTTCCTTGACAAATGACCAAGACGGAGTTGCCAAAACCCTGCAAGACTTATTCTTATAGTCCATACTGATACTCAATGAAAATCAAAGAGCAAACTAGGAAGTTAGCCGTAGGTTGCTCAAAGCACTGCTTTGAGGTTGTAGATGAAACTGACGAAGTCAGCTCAAAACACTGTTTTGAGGTTGCAGATAGAACTGACGAAGTCAGTAACATATATATACGGCAAGGCGAAGCTGACGTGGTTTGAATTTGATTTTCGAAGAGTATGACCAGCTTGCGAGCTGGTCTTTGTGTTCTTTTCACAGTCTCATCAACCAGTTAATCGATTGTTCTATTTTTTACCTCCAAAACCTTGGAAAAGGCTTTCTTTTGTGATATACTTCACATATAAATACAAGAGAGCTCGTCACACTCGACTCTGTTGACACAAAATCAATCCAGTCCCGTTGTCCCTGTTCTCGGTCAATATCAAGGAGGATAGCTATGAAAGCTGTTGTTGTAAATCCAGAAAGCACTGGTGTTGCTGTTGAAGAAAAAGTACTCCGTCCACTTGAAACTGGGGAAGCACTTGTAGAAATTGAATACTGTGGTGTTTGCCACACTGACCTCCACGTTGCCCATGGTGACTTTGGTCAAGTACCAGGACGTGTCCTAGGACACGAAGGTGTTGGTATCGTCAAAGAGATTGCCCCAGATGTAAAAAGCCTTAAAGTCGGCGACCGCGTCAGCGTTGCTTGGTTCTTTGAAGGATGTGGCACTTGCGAATACTGTACTACTGGCCGTGAAACCCTTTGCCGTACAGTGAAAAATGCCGGCTACTCAGTAGATGGTGGTATGGCTGAACAATGTATCGTAACTGCAGACTATGCTGTTAAAGTTCCTGACGGACTTGATCCAGCCCAAGCTTCATCTATCACATGTGCTGGTGTAACAACCTATAAAGCTATAAAAGAAGCAAAAGTTGAACCAGGTCAATGGGTTGTTCTTTACGGTGCTGGTGGACTTGGTAACCAAGCTGTTCAATACGCTAAAAAAGTATTCAATGCTCATGTCATCGCAGTTGATATCAACAACGACAAACTTGCCCTTGCAAAAGAAGTAGGCGCTGACATTGTGATTAACGGTCTCGAAGTCGAAGATGTGCCAGGCCTAATCAAAGAAAAAACTGATGGAGGTGCTCACTCAGCTGTCGTAACTGCTGTATCTAAAGTTGCCTTCAACCAGGCTGTTGACTCCGTTCGTGCTGGTGGTCGCGTCGTCGCTGTCGGTCTTCCTTCTGAAATGATGGAACTCAGCATCGTCAAAACAGTCCTCGATGGAATCCAAGTTATCGGTTCTCTTGTTGGAACTCGTAAAGACTTGGAAGAAGCCTTCCAATTCGGTGCAGAAGGTTTGGTAGTTCCAGTTGTTCAAAAACGTCCAATAGAAGATGCTGTAGCCATTTTCGACGAAATGGAAAAAGGTCAAATTCAAGGACGTATGGTACTCGACTTCACCCACTAATCTAATAAAAACCTATTTTAAAAGTTGGAATACGCTTCCAACTTTTTTATATTAAATTTTTAAATAAGGATTCAAAAAAACTTCTCTAAAACTCAATATATCAATATTTTCAGATGTAATCTTTTTAATTATTTTATGATAAATAGTTGATTTTTAGATGAAAACGGTTTATACTTAAAAAGTCTTAAAGTTTTCTTAAACGAAAACTAAAACAAAAAAGGAGGAATGACAATAATGAGTATCGGAATCATTATTGCGAGCCACGGCGAATTTGCTGCGGGTATTCATCAGTCAGGATCTATGATCTTTGGTGAACAAGAAAAGGTTCAAGTTGTAACCTTTATGCCAAATGAAGGTCCTGATGATCTATACGCTAAGTTTAATAACGCTGTTGCTGCATTTGACGCAGAAGATGAGGTTCTAGTTTTGGCTGACCTTTGGAGTGGATCTCCATTTAACCAAGCTAGCCGCGTGATGGGAGAAAATCCTGAGCGTAAGTTTGCCATCATCACAGGACTTAACTTACCGATGTTAATTCAAGCCTACACAGAGCGCCTCATGGACGCTGCTGCAGGTGTAGAAAAAGTCGCTGCTAATATCATTAAAGAAGCCAAAGATGGCATCAAAGCTCTTCCAGAAGAGCTAAACCCAGTTGAGGAAGTAGCAAGCGCTGCAGCTGCTCCAGTTGCCCAAGCTGCTATTCCAGAAGGAACTGTCATCGGAGACGGTAAACTCAAAATCAACCTTGCCCGTCTAGACACTCGTTTACTTCACGGTCAGGTTGCAACTGCTTGGACTCCAGATTCAAAAGCAGACCGTATTATCGTTGCTTCAGATAACGTAGCTAAAGACGAATTACGTAAAGAATTGATTAAACAAGCAGCTCCAGGTAAAGTGAAAGCAAATGTTGTTCCTATCCAAAAACTAATCGACGTTGCAAAAGATCCTCGCTTCGGAGGAACACATGCCCTTATCTTGTTTGAAACACCTCAAGATGCCCTTCGTGCTATCGAAGGTGGCGTGCCAATCAAAACTCTTAATGTTGGATCAATGGCTCACTCAACTGGTAAAACAATGGTTAACAACGTTTTGTCTATGGATAAAGAAGACGTTGCTACATTTGAAAAAATGCGTGACCTTGGTGTTGAATTTGACGTACGTAAAGTACCAAACGACACCAAAAAAGATTTGTTTGACTTGATCAACAAAGCAAACGTGCAATAATCGATTTTATGAAAGGATTTTAAAGATGTCTATTATTTCTATGGTTTTAGTAGTCGTTGTAGCCTTCCTAGCAGGTCTTGAAGGTATCCTCGACCAGTTCCAATTCCATCAACCAATCGTAGCTTGTACCCTTATCGGTCTTGTTACTGGTAACCTTGAAGCAGGTATTATCCTTGGTGGTTCTCTTCAAATGATCGCCCTTGGTTGGGCTAACATCGGAGCTGCCGTAGCTCCTGACGCTGCTCTTGCTTCTGTTGCTGCTGCCATTATCATGGTTCTTGGTGGCGACTTTACTAAGACAGGTATCGGTGTTGCCCAAGCGGTTGCTATCCCTCTTGCAGTTGCTGGTCTATTCTTGACTATGATTGTCCGTACACTCTCTGTCGGATTGGTTCACACTGCTGATGCTTCTGCTAAAAAAGGTGACTTCAAAGCAGTTGAACGTGCTCACTTTGTCGCACTTCTTCTTCAAGGTCTTCGTATTGCAGTCCCTGCAGCACTCCTTCTAATGGTACCAACTGAAACCGTACAAAGCATTCTAAATGCTATGCCTGATTGGCTTAAAGATGGTATGGCTATCGGTGGTGGTATGGTCGTTGCCGTCGGTTACGCTATGGTTATCAACATGATGGCAACTCGTGAAGTATGGCCATTCTTCGCTATCGGTTTCGTGCTTGCTGCCGTGTCAGATATTACTCTAATCGGATTTGGTGCTATCGGTGTTGCTATCGCTCTTATCTACCTTCACCTTTCTAAAACTGGTGGAAACGGTGGCGGTGGAGCCGCAACTTCTAACGACCCAATCGGCGATATCCTAGAAGACTACTAAGATAAGAAAGGACTGAAAACATCATGACTGAAAAACTTCAATTAACTAAATCAGATCGTAAAAAAGTTTGGTGGCGTTCAACTTTCTTACAAGGTTCTTGGAACTATGAACGTATGCAAAACTTGGGTTGGGCTTACTCATTAATTCCAGCTCTTAAAAAACTCTACACTAAAAAAGAAGATCAAATCGCTGCTCTTGAACGCCATCTTGAGTTCTTCAACACTCACCCATACGTAGCCGCTCCAATCATGGGGGTTACTCTTGCACTTGAAGAAGAACGTGCTAACGGTGTTGAAATTGATGACGCTGCTATCCAAGGGGTTAAAATCGGTATGATGGGACCTCTTGCTGGTATCGGTGACCCAGTATTCTGGTTTACAGTACGCCCAATCCTTGGATCACTCGGTGCTTCACTTGCCCTTACTGGTAATATCTTAGGTCCAATCCTCTTCTTCGTTCTTTGGAACTTGATTCGTATGTCATTCTTGTGGTATACACAAGAGATTGGATACAAGGCTGGATCAGAAATCACTAAAGATATGTCTGGCGGTATCCTTCAAGACATCACTAAAGGAGCTTCTATCCTTGGTATGTTCATTCTTGCTGTCCTTGTTCAACGTTGGGTAAATATTAAATTTGCTTTCGATGTTGCCAAAGTTCAACTAGATGAAAAGGCTTATATCCATTGGGATAAATTGCCAGAAGGATCTAAAGGTATTCAAGAAGCATTCGCACAAGTAGGACAAGGATTGTCTCAAACACCTGAAAAAGTTACTACTTTCCAACAAAACTTGGATATGTTGATCCCTGGACTATCAGGACTACTCCTTACTTTCCTTTGCATGTACTTGCTTAAGAAAAAAGTATCTCCAATCACTATTATCCTTGCACTCTTCGCAGTGGGTATTGTGGCACATGTTCTTCACATCATGTAATCAAGCAACTTAAAAGGAATCAGGTTCTAAAATCTGATTCCTTTTTTCTATACTTTTATTCGGCCAAGGCACCCATTGGATCCCATGGTGCGAGTACAATTGGTTCTGCTTCATAGGCAGCTTGTTCTTCTGCTGTCAGCAATTCCTTACGGACAACGATTTGGTAAGTGTATTCGTCCATCCAAGCATCTGAAGCAACAAAGTAACCATCTGTACCGACCTTGTCTCCCCATGAGTTTTCAACTTTCCACTTGATTGTTTTGCCATTTTCATCCAAATCAACACCTGTCAAGACCATGGCGTGGGTCATCAAGCTTTCGCTGTAGTCCAAACGTCCAGCCTTGTCTTGAGTGAGTTGAATGTCCATGCTTGATTCAAAGTCATAAACATCTGTCGCAAGGATTCCCGCTTTACGGTTGCTGAGCTGGCCGACATCAGAACCAAACCAAACAGTCTCTCCTGCTTGCATTTGAGCAATCGCCAATTCTTTCAAGCGTTCCATAGGTACGTTGATATAGCGAACTGCACGGCTACCAACGACATTTCCCAACATCTCAACTGTGTATGATTTGCCATATGGTTTATCAGCAGTTGGAGCATTGATCACAGAAACGTAGTCTTCTAATGGAAGGTCGACATATTTCTTGTAAAACTCTTGTGGAGTGATACCTTTTTCGCTTTGGTAGTTATTGTCTTTATCACGATAAGCAAAGTCAAATTTACGTGGTGGGAGACCTAGTGACATTGCAAGGAAATTAAAAATTTCTTGCAGGAGGTCTTCTTTCTTAGCTTGAACAGTCGCTTGGCCTGCGCCAGAAGCTAGTAAGTCACGCAAGATTTGAGCATCTTGACGAAGCAATTTGTTAAGGATTGCATTTAGCTCACGACTGCTGCTAGATGAAACAGACTCAGGATAAACTGACTTAGGCACGACACCATATTTCTCAAAGAGAGAAACGACCATATCCCATTGACCGCCGTCTTGTTGTGGAGTTTGGAGTAGGAATTTAACCTTACGACTCGTCAAGTCTTGGTCTGCAGTCGCAATGACTTGCTCCAAGAACCAGTTTGATTTCTCATACTTGTCCCAGAAGAAAGTATGAGCTTGTGACAACTCAAAGTTTTCTAGTTTGTATTGCGAGATGAGCTTGTGGCGGAAAGTGTTAAGGGCTGCAAACATCCAGCAACGACCAGACGCTTTCTGGTTGGTTACCTTGTCCTTGGTCAAATCCAATGAGAAAACAGGTGTGTTATCTACATGGCTTTGGCGACGTTCTAGGGCTGCAAAAATTCCATTGTGACTAGCAGCATTTTCAATCGCTTGGTATTTTACATTTGCTTCATAGTTGGCAAATAGTTTATCAGTAAATGATTCTTGAATCGCGTTCATAGATTCCTCCTTTTATTCTACAGTCTATTATAACTCTTTTCACAAAGGAAGCAACTGAAAAACATAAAAGGCAAGGATATTCTGCCTCACCTTTTTCGAATATAAACAAAATTAAGCAATACTAGCAAGAAGATTTTCCAATTCCTCCTTGGTCAAGCGACGCCATTCCCCTCGTTCTAAGTTCTCATCCAATACTAGCGTTCCCATAGTCAAGCGTTGCAAGTCTACTACTTCCTTACCACAGTAGGCCACCATACGCTTGACCTGATGAAATTTCCCTTCTGCAATGGTCACACGGATTTGGCTTTGATTCTTTTCTGTATCTATGGACACAAGCTCCAGTCTAGCGGGTTGACAGGTAAAATCTTTGAGCGGAATGCCCTCAGCAAATGTCTCCACGTCTTCTTGGGCCATAATTCCCTTGACCTGAGCCTGATAAGTCTTGTCCACATGACGCTTGGGCGAAAGAAGAGCATGAGCCAGCTTGCCGTCATTGGTCAAGAGCAAAAGACCATGCGTGTCAATATCCAAGCGCCCTACTGGGAAAACTTCCTTGCTACGAGCAATATCATCCAGCAAGTCCAGAACGGTTCTGTGCTTGGGATCATCAGTCGCTGAAATAACCCCTTGGGGCTTGTTCATCATGTAGTAGACAAACTCTTCATACTCCAGTACTTGCCCATCAAAGCGAATCTCATCTATTTCTTCATCAATCTGCAATTTAGCTGACTTTTCTTTTTTACCATTTACCGTCACGCGCCCAGCCTTGAGCAAGTTTTTGACCTCAGTCCGGCTCCCCACAGCGCAGGCAACTAAAAATTTATCTAATCTCATAGAACTATTATATCATACTCAAAAGGAGGCTGGTTCAATGACCAACCTCCTTTTCATTTCAGTTTTAAGAAATTAACTTCCTCGTCTCCAGAAAATTGCTAAGACAATCATGGAACCTAGTACTGCCGGAATAATGGCAGTTCCTGCTATTATAGGTCCCCAAGTCCCAAAAAGCAAGTGGCCTATAAAGGCACCAATCCAGCCTAGAAACATTTTTCCAAAACATCCCATTTGCTCTCCACGATTGGTCAGAGTACCTGCTAAAAATCCCACTAGGAGACCAACGAACATACTTCCTAACATATTATCTCCTTAATTTGCCCAATCTCCGTTACGGAAGAGTGGTACACGTGTCCCATCCTCACGGATACCATCGATATCCATCTGATTAGAACCAATCATAAAATCCACGTGAACATCTGAACGGTTAAGCCCCGCAGCTTCAAGCTCCTCTTCGCTCATCTCTGCTCCACCAACGACGCTAGTCGCATAGGCTGCACCGATAGCCAAGTGGTTTGAAGCATTCTCATCGAAAAGGGTGTTAAAGAAGGTAATGCCTGACTGAGAAATTGGGCTTGGATCTGGTACCAAGGCACATTCACCCAAGGCACGCGCACCCGCATTTTCAAAGACAAGGTCTTTCATGACCTGATCACCCTTCTCAGCAGTAATATCTATGACTTGTCCATCCTTAAAAGTCACCTTAATGCCTTCAATGATATTTCCGTTGTAGCTAAGCGGTTTTGTAGAAGTTACATAACCATCTGCACGACGGAAGTCAGGCGCTGTGAAGACTTCCTCTGTCGGCATATTTGGCAAGAAGCCTTCGCCCTGTGCATTAATAGCACCAGCTGATTCCCAAACATGGTTTTTCGGCAAACCAAGTGTCAAATCTGTTCCTGGCGCTGTGTAGTGAAGGGCTGAAAATTGTTCTTTATTGAGCATATCAGCTTTACTCTTAAGGATAGCTGCATGCTCTTCCCAAGCCTTAACAGGATCTGCTTCGTAAACACGGCAAGTTTTGAAAATTTGGTCCCAAAGGAGATCGACTGCTTCTTCATCGCTCGCAGCATTTGGAAAGACTTTCTTAGCCCACTCAAGTCCAGCAGCTGCTGCTACAGTCCAGCTAACCTTATTAGATTGAGTCGCGATACGCATTGGCTTCATGGCAAGTCCCATAGCTTTGGCAGAAGCTGAGAGCTTGTCAGCATCCACTCCGTTCAAGGCACCTGGATCAGATGAACGAACCCCAAGACGGCTAGCTTTGTTCTCTAAAAGATAGTTCATCTCAGCAATCTTGTATTCTGGCACATTGTCCAGACGCTCCATCGGTGCGTGGAGGAATTTCTCACGGTTGATGACATCATCTGTCCACTGAACGATAACCTCATGCGCACCCAAAGCATAAGCTTCTTTGACGATTAAGTGAGCCAACTCACGTTGTTCCACATCGATAGAGAGAGCCAAAGTGTGACCAGGTTGCACGTTAATTCCGTTCGCAACCAACAATTTCGCATATTTTTCTAGATTTTCTTTAAAATTTGGTAAAACCATGTTGTTTTCTCTTTTCTATTTTTATTTTTCTTTCAAAGCAGAGAATAATCCTGCTAAAGCAATAGCACCTGACAAGAGTGCTGTTGATAGAAGAATTGTCTGATCAGCAAGTTCTAATTGATATTCAAATACCTTCTCAGCCGGCTTATCTTCCGCAAAAATTCTTAGTTTCATGAGACCCCCCTTAAAATTTATTAAAATAAATCACTATGACTACCTGTCCTAAGCAAGTTTAAAAGTAATTCTTCCTTGTCTACTTTATAAACCAAAAGCCAATCTGGCTGGATATGGCATTCACGAACTCCTTGAAAATGCTTGGATGCTGTCAGTTGATGATCACGATATCTAGCAGGAAGTTCTTTTTCTTGAACCAGAAAATTTAAAACTTCTTCTAATAATTCTGCCCTCAAACCACGCTTCATAGCCAACTTAAAATCTTTTTTAAACTGTTTATGATAACGAATCTTAAGCACGCAAATCCTCCATCAAGTCAGAGACTGATTCAAAGGATTGGCTCATATTACGATTTTGGTCTAAATCCGTTAATACCTCAAGCAACTTCCGATTCTCGTCTAGTCTAACATCAAAAGGTAATCCCTGATATTGAATAGCCTGACGAAGAAAAATATTGATAGCTGTTGTCATATCCATTCCCAGATTACTAAACACCTGTTGAGCCTGCTCCTTCACCTCACTATCCAAACGGATGCTCATACTCGTCTTTGACATACTCTCACCCTCTTTCTATAGACTATTTTAACAAAAAAGAAGGCTAATGTAAATCTATTGGATATACATTAGCCTCTTTGGATAGATGATTATCGTTGCTCTGATGACTTATTTTCTATAAAATGATTTACCCTAGTCAAGATCTCTTTTTCCAGTTCTGTTATTTGTTCCGGACCCCAACCAGAATCTTTTTTAGAAGTTATCTTTGCCATCATCTGTAATTTTAAACTCTGACGATGGAATATCCCTTCTCTTTCCCATTGTTCTAATTTAGCCTCTGGATAGGAGTTGCCAAACCTAGAGTTCTGACTATCGGTAATAATACAAAGGTTGCCAAAGGAATGTAAAAACTCAGCAGGTAATTGTCTCTCTCCATCATGTCCATTTGGATTCTGAGGATACCAATGTTCTACGGAGCGACGATAAGCAAATTTAAAATCTTTAAACTCAATATCGTAATCTTTCTTCAATTCTTCACGATTTTTCCATAAAACATAATCTACAAAGTTAAAAGCGTAAACAGGAATTGCCCCATATTTTTTGATACTTTTATCTTCGGTAAACAATCTTTCCTCAGCATATCTCACTGCCATTTTTTCAAGAAAATCCTTAAAGAGACTAGCAAATTCTGTTTGATTTAACTCTTCAATATGGTTAAACAGGAATTGCAAGATTTCATATAACCAACGACTATCACGATTAGCAGTAAAGGTCACAGCAAACATGGATTGAAGGAGGATAATGTTTTTGTTTAAATTGTCAAAAGTATTGTTTTGATAATTAATTCGAACATATTTCCATCCTCCATTTTCATTTCGTTGATATGTCTCATACTTACCTCGTTTGATTTGCCATTCGGTTTCATTTTCTAATTGGACATTTTTTACGATAAGCGTATCAAATATATGCTTCATAGTCAGAAGTAGTTGCCCAAATTGTTGGACCCATTCTCTATCTCGTCGTTCAATTTCAAAAATTTTCAATAATTTTTTATCGTCAAATGTAGTTTCATCATTTCCTTCCATGATGAAAAAAACTTGAAGCAAAAATGTTGGAAAATCAATTACAGTCGTATAATTTGAAATATCTGCTCCATTATTTACTAAGCTACTACTTTCATATTTTGTCTGAGTAATTGCATCTAGTAAACTTCGTTGCTCAATTTTTTTTACTCTTATTTTCTCAAATACACTTTCCAATTTGAAGTTAGTAAATTCTTTACCAAAAATTCTCTCCCCCTCTTCATCAGTATTGTTTGGTCTACTTCGGATTTGAAAAGTTTTTATTACCGGCTTATCAAACTCTGCACAGGCATCCCAAATTCTCGCAAATTTTTGTGCCATTTCTTGATCTTCACCAAATTTAGACATCATTTGTGCCTTAAGAATCTCATGAGCCTCTAGTTGTTCGCCTCGAGAGTTGAAACGTTCGAAATAAAGATTCAAATCTAAATCTTCAGGAAGTATACTCCGAAAAATGATAACCTTCTCAAAAAGATAATCAACGAAAGACTGAGGAGCCAATTGGCGCTCTTCTAACACTTTTTTCAATGCATCTTTAGCATGCCCGTAGCCTCTAGTCAACTCATTTTCATCGCCCTCTGAAATTTTTTGCTTGGTAAATAGCTTTTGAATATTCTCATTTGATTTCTTCCGAGCTGGGAAGGTAAGATTGACAGCTTTCAATCTATCAAAACCAAACTCATGCTTCAAAGCTAAGGCAATCAAATTAAGGGCTGTTGTCCGTTGTTGCCCATCTATGATTTTGAAAATGTCATTCTCTTTATTAACGACTAATGTTCCAATATAGTAGTAATTGTCTCTATTATAGTAATTGTCTCTATTTTCTTGAAAAGCATCTGCTACGTCATTCAATAACTGCTCAATTTCATCATAAGTCCAAGCAAAATTTCTCTGATAAAGAGGGATAGCATAGGTATCTTCATTTAACAAACGATTAACTGATAAGCTTATATGTGTTTCTACCATTTATTTTTTTCCTCTTCTATAATCTTGTCCACAGTATAATTTTCAAATAATTCTCTATCTATCTTGACCATAAAATCATTCGGAGTGACAGCATGAGATAAAAGTTGAAATAGCTTTTGAACCTCTTTTTGTCTAAAACTTCCACCAGCAGCGTATTTCCCTACCGTTGCATCATATATGGCTTTAGACTTAACCCGAGGGTAATAAGACCAAATAAACAAGGTCTCTACTATCTCCTTTGATAACTCATCTTTTCCAAATCTATCTGCAAAAAGTGAACAAATATTTAAGAATATATTGTGACACTTGAGGTAGCGTCCTTTTGAGCTATTGTAAATGTTCAACATACCTTCTGGGTAAGCTACATTTTTTTCTTCCTCCTCTGACTCATTAGAGACCCCTAACTGTTTATTTAAAAAATTTTTATGAACTCTAATAGTTTCATGAGCAGATTCAATATACTCAAAAAATTTACTTCCATCAATGATTGGCATAGTAATTGACATAGGAAAATTTTCAATATGACGATACAATTCTAGATATGGAAAGTTCTGATTCAAATCAACGCCTTTAAAATCGTCAATAAAATCCTCTGTAAAACGGAGATAAGAGCCATAACGCTTGTTTGTTAATCCTGTCTCTCCTCGCGACCAACGTCTCATACGAAAAAGATGTTTATCAAACAACTCTTTGAGACTTAAATCTTTATCTTCCACAAATTTCTCCCACTTTTCAACAATCTTTTCATCTTCTGAATCTTGCTTGCGAAGATGATAGGCTTTGAGCAAATCATGAGGTTCTAAAGATTTTCCACGATTATTCTGAGAATCAAATAGCTGAAAGGCCTCTGATAATCGTTCCTGTGGCATAGTAATCACGGAGACAGAACAATTTTCCAATAAAAAGTTGCAAATATCTTTTGCCTGATTTTCGCCGACCAATTGAGTCAAATTTTCCCACTCATTATAATTTTCACTCGCATGATAGCAAGATAGCTCTCCAAATACAGCACTACTCAGCAGTTGCTTAGCACCCTTATAATTCTCTAAATCATCTAATAAATGAAGAAACAAGGAAATTGAAATTAGCCGTTGCTGTCCATCGACAATATCTAAGTATTCATCATTTTCATGCAAGATAACGGAACCAATCTGATATTCCTTCTTCCCCATAGCATCTCGTAAATCATAAAAAAGATTACGGATATGTTTTCTGTTCCATTTATATGGTCTTTGATAAGAAGGAATTCGCAAATTCCCTTCTTTCAATAGTTCTCCAACCTTTTTAGAAGTAAATTGAATAGTCATTTTATCCTCATCTATATTTATCTATCATTTCTTGAACTGTTTGCTTCATATCCTCTACTAAAATTCGAGGAGACAAAATAGTGACTGCTTCCCCTTGTCCCAGCAACCAGCGTTTAAGCCCCGGTGTATGCTGACTTTCAAACTGAAAATGAGTCCAGTCGCCATTTTTCCCAACTATTTTTGCATTTGGAAATTGGTCCATCACAATAGTCGGATCATTCAAATACTCGATCTCAATACTGATTTTCTTCCCGATAAAAGCATCTACTCTCTCGTTACGAATGTCGCCATCTCTAAATTTATCTCGATAAGAAATAGAAGGTTTCTCTATACCACTAAGAGACCATGACTGGATACGGTCTACTCTTAAAGTAATATAAGTAGCATGTTTCAACTGGTAAACAACCAGATAGAAATAATGATTATCATAGTAAAGAGAGACTGGCAAAACAGTCTGCCTCTTAGAAGATTCAGAATAAGGTTTTTGATAGATAATATCTAGAACCTGTTCATGCAAAATAGCTTCTGATAAATTCCAAATTTTCTCTATTCTATTTTGTTGATCCGTTAAGGGAGCATAGTTAAGCTTTTCGCTGCCAATGATCTGCTCAATTTCTTTCTGATCAGCACGGGGAACCAAGACCAGTAAATTATTTAGTAAGCTAGCAATTTCTGGTCTGTTCAGTGCTCGATTTTCCAATAAAATCTTTGAAATAACGAGAATATCCTTTTTATTAAAAACTGACTTACTTGATAGGCTATACTTATTTGTTTTACGACTATAAAGCAAGTCTCCACTAAAATCGGGATAACTGGATAAAATATCACGAAGGAGCGAAAAATCTCTCTGTATCGTCTTTTCACTAACCTCAAATTCCTGAGCCAGTTGCTTTTTTCCTAACGGAGTCCCAAACTGTAAACGTAAAAAGATCGTTAGTAATCTCTCTTGATCATTCATTTGCAATTTCCTTCTACATATTATTCAAACAATATTATTTCTAGTACATTATTATCACTTCTATAGTCTAACTAGCACTTTAGATTCAAAACGATTAAAGCAAAATAAACTAGCCCTTAGGTGATTTCAACTGTACCAATATGCCAGATTCGAAGAACTCAACTACGGATTCATCCATATTTTTTAAGTCTTCGGGTAAGCAGTCTGAATATACAATGAAGAGTCTGCCTCTTTTCTTATTCTCTTTGAATTGCTGCATCCAGTATTCCTGTACCCTTTGATCAGCCTCTCCCCAAAATTGAACTCCCTCCAGAAAAATCAAGTCATACTCTGTATACTCCATTTGCAGTTTTATCCATTGACTATGTTTAGAAAAAATCAAATTATCTCTCACTCGATAATATCCAAGTGATGCTATTGGAGTAGCAGGTTTTATTTTAGTTAACGTATAAAACAAATGCCATCTGTCAGTCTCTGAAATACCGCAAATGTAAATACATTGAAAATCTTCTTTTAAGTCTATTTGTGGGAACCCAGTCCAATCACTCCCATCATCTTTCAAGCCTTTTTCAAAATTGTAAATTTGCTCTTCAATTGACACATTAGAATTTAAAATTCCTTGATCCACCATATTATACTCTCTTTTCTATTATTTTTAAGAGAATTATAACAAATCAAGTGGACATATTTTGTCCACTTGATCAAAATAAGCAATTTTTTAAAACAACTCATCAAACAAACTGAGCTGGTTATCCTCTGGCATATTGCCAAGAATACCCATTTCATCCATCTTTTCAACCAAGGTTGATGAGAGCCCTCCACGCTTGCGGAGTTCTGTTTTAGAGAGGAATTCTCCCTTTTCACGCGCTCGAACTAACTGCTTAGCAACGTTCTCTCCTAGACCATCCATAGCGACAAATGGTGGAATCAGTGTATCTCCGTCAATGATGAATTCAGTCGCATCACTACGGTAGAGGTCTAACTTCCCAAACTTGAAGCCACGCTCCCACATCTCATTGACAATCTCAAGAGTTGTATAGAGATCGATTTCCACATTAGAGGCCTCATTGTTCTTCCGTTTTTCAGAGATTTCTTCCATTCTGCGTTTGATGGCATCCAAGCCCGCCCCCATGATCTTGATATCAAAAGCCTTAGCACGGATTGAGAAGTAAGCACAGTAATAATAAATGGGATGGTGAACCTTGAAGTAAGCTACACGCAAGGCCATCATAACGTAGGCTGCCGCATGGGCTTTAGGGAACATGTACTTAATTTTCCCACAGGATTCGATATACCACTCTGGCACCTTATTAGCCTTCATGGCTTCGATATAGCTATTGCGTTCCTCTTCGGAAATCTTGAGCCACAAGCCCTTACGTACCCGTTCCATAATGGTAAAGGCCATCTTAGGTTCTAGACCAGCATGCATGAGGTAAACCATGATGTCGTCCCGACAACCGATAACAGTCGATAGGTCTGCTATTCCTTGCTTAATCAGATCTTGAGCATTGCCCAGCCAAACGTCGGTACCATGGGACAACCCTGACAACTGAAGCAACTCCGCAAAAGTTGTCGGATGGGTTTCATCGACCATGCCTCGGACAAAGTTGGTTCCAAACTCTGGAATCCCCAACATCCCCGTAGGCGTCCCGATTTGCTCAGGTGTTACCCCTAACACATCAGTCCCAGAAAAGAGTGCCATCACGCCTTCGTCATCCATAGGAATTTCATTAGGGTCAATCCCAGACAAGTCCTGAAGTTTTCGAATCATGGTCGGATCATCATGTCCCAGTACATCGAGTTTGAGGACGTTCTCGTCGATATCATGGAAGTTAAAGTGAGTGGTCTGCCATTCAGCCGTTACGTCATCTGCTGGATACTGGACAGGCGTAAAGTCGTAAACATCCATATAGTTAGGAATAACAACGATTCCCCCCGGGTGTTGTCCTGTTGTCCGCTTGACACCAGCTGCACCTTGAGCAAGGCGTTCCACCTCTGCATCACGATAAAACTTGCCATAATCTCGCTCATAGCCCTTGACAAATCCATAAGCGGTCTTGGCAGCAACCGTACCAACCGTTCCTGCACGGAAGGCATATTCCTCACCAAAGATATCACGCACATCCAAGTGGGCGCTAGGCTGGTCTTCTCCCGAAAAGTTCAAGTCAATATCAGGAACCTTGTCTCCATCAAAACCAAGGAAGGTTTCAAACGGAATATCCTGTCCGTTTTTGTTGAGTTTATGACCACAGTTTGGACAGTCCTTATTGGGCATATCAAATCCTGAACCGTACGAACCATCGGTGATAAACTCACTGTACTGACACTGACCACAGACATAGTGAGGAGAGAGAGGATTGACCTCTGTAATCCCAATCATGGTCGCAACGAAACTAGATCCGACAGACCCACGAGAACCAACCAAGTAGCCCCGTTCATTAGAACGTTGTACCAGCATCTGCGAAGCCAGATAAATCACAGCAAATCCATTCCCCAGAATAGAAGTCAGTTCTTTTTCAATCCGTAAATCGACAATATCTGGTAGCGGATTTCCATAAATCTCAAAAGCTTTCTTATAGGTCAGCTCAGCGACCGTTTCTTCAGCCTTGTCGATGAAAGGCGTATACAAGTCACCCTTAACTACCTCAACAGGTTCAAAGATTTCTGCCAAGGCATTGGTGTTTTCAATAACCAATTTGCGAGCTAATTCCTCTCCCAAGAAGGCAAATTCATCCAACATCTCATTAGTCGTTCGAAAATGAGCCTTTGGAAGTGGTGCTGGTTGGGCATGTTCACCATGACCGATAGTTCGGTTAATCATAGCCCCCTGGCCCAAACTACGGACGATAATTTCACGGTAAATCTCTTCTTCTGGTTCGATATAGTGGACATTCCCCGTAGCCAGAACAGGCTTACCAAGACGGTCTCCCACCTCTATCAAACTCCTGATAATAGTCTGGAGCTCCTCCATATCTTTAACCTGCTCCTTGGCAATCAAGGGAGCATAGATAGCAGGTGGCATAACCTCGATAAAGTCATAATACTTGGCCACCTCAACCGCCGCATCCACGCCCTGGGAAACGACTGCATCAAAAACTTCACCCTCCGAGCAAGCTGAACCTAAAATCAAACCTTCCCGATGGGCATCTAAAACCGTTCTCGGAATTCGTGGCACCCCTTCAAAGTACTTGGTATTGGATAAAGAAACCAGCTTAAAGATATTTTTTAGACCTACCTGATTCTTGACATAAATGGTCGCATGCTTGATCCGAGCTTTTTTATAAGAGTCTGGACTAATCAAATCAATGTTAAGTCTAGCTAGATCGGTCACACCATGTTTCTCTGCCACTTCTTTGATAAAGATGAAAAGCAGACGACCAGTCGCTTCCGCATCGTAGTTGGCCATGTGGTGATGTTCCAAAGCCACACCAAAACGCTTAGTCAAAGGCCCCAAACCATGGCGTTTATACTCAGGATAGAGATTTCTAGCAAACTCGAGCGTATCAATAACTGGCTGGCTAATTTTAGGAAGACCATGACGCTCATAATTGGCATTCATAAAGCCAACGTCAAAGGTCGCATTGTGGGCAACTAAGACTGTATCCTTACAAAATTCTTGGAATTCTTGCAAAACTTGTTCCAGTGGTTTGGCATTTTTGACATGGTCATCTGTAATTCCAGTCAACTCAGTAGTAAAAGCTGACAAGGGATGTCCAGGATTGATAAATTCATCAAATTCAGCAATGACATTCCCCTTGTACATCTTAGAAGCCGCAACCTGAATCAAGTCATTATAGATAGCTGATAGACCCGTCGTTTCCACGTCAAAGACCACATAGGTCGCTTCTGACAAATCCATCTCCACTTCGTTATAAACGATAGGAACACGGTCCTCCACAATATTAGCTTCCATTCCATAGATTAGCTGGATTCCCGCTTTCTTAGCAGCCTTATAGCCGTGTGGGAAGGATTGAACATTTCCATGGTCGGTGATGGCAACCGCCTTGTGTCCCCACTTAGCAGCTGTCGCAACGATTTCTTCAACCTCTGGTAGAGCATCCATAGTCGACATATTAGTATGAGCATGAAACTCAACCCGACGCTCACCTTCTGGCATCAAATCCTTCCGCTCATAGTGAACAACTTCCTGCACATCCTGCACGTTCATAGTCAAATCGCGTGTGAAGTTATTCATCTCCACATTCCCACGAACTCGGAGCCAAGAATTTTTCTTAATTAGATCAAATTTCTGAGCCTCTTCCTCGTTCTTAACCCACTTTTGCATAGAAAAACTGGAAGTGTAGTCTGTCATTTTAAAGTTGATCAAAACACGACCTGTTCTAGTCACTTTTTGCTCCACATCAAAAACAACCCCTTCAAAAACCAGACGGTTTTCCTCCGTCGTCACTTCGATCATAGGAGTAATCTCCGCCTTGTCCAACTTGGGTTTAGCTACAGCTTTTTTGGCTTGAAAATCAAAAGCTGGTTTCTCTTCCGCTGGAGGTGGCGCCATCTGTTCTAGTTGTTCCATAGCACGGAGCGCTTCCTCATTGGCAGCTTGAACAATCTGCTCATTTTCAGCATGAAAGGCCTCTTCCTGCTCTTGGGTCAGCACATCATTTTTCTCTACTTGACAATTAAAAGTTGGAAAACCAAACTTTTCAAGTTGTTTAGCTAAATTAGGAAGGTGATTTTTCTTAAAGTGTTCCTTATCAATTGCCTCAGATCCTTCAATAAATAGCTGATTGCCCTCCGCACGAACTTGCAAATTTTGATAAAGTGACTTAAAACCTTGACTAGCACATGGTCCCTCAGAAAAAGCCTCTCTATAATAGGACTGCAAGAGTTGATTTGAAAATTCTTGAGACAGAGTCTTGATTTCGAAAACAGCTTTATTGCCTGTCTTAGAAAATTCCTCACTCAGCCCTTTCTTTAATTCTAAAAAGATTTCAATAGGTAAAATATTAGAAAATACGAAATGAAACTCCCATACCTTACTAATTTTATGAACCACAACTCGCTCAATATCAGCCTGTGCTAAAGCAGGATCCTGCCTCATTTCAGCAGGCATCCCCAATTGATTCATCAAAATTTCAAAACTATTTGACATTCATTTTCCTCACATTATTCTTCTACTATTTTACCATACTTAGAGGTGTTTTCTAAAGACAAAAGGAAGCCACTAAGTGACTTCCTTCTATAGTGAGGACTGATTAGTCTTCACCTTTGTTTTTCTTAATGATTTCTTCTTGTACTGACTTAGGTACATCTTCGTAGTGGTCAAATACCATCATGAATGTACCACGTCCTTGAGATGCAGAACGAAGAACTGTTGCGTAACCGAACATTTCAGCAAGTGGAACGTAAGCACGAACGATTTGGCTGTTACCGTGTGCTTCCATACCATCTACACGTCCACGACGAGCAGTTACGTGCCCCATAACATCACCAAGGTTTTCTTCTGGAACAGTGATTGTTACAAGCATCATTGGCTCAAGGATAGCTGGTTGTGCTGATTTAGCAGCTTCTTTAAGGGCAAGTGAAGCCGCGATCTTGAAGGCAGTTTCAGATGAGTCGACATCGTGGTATGAACCATCGTAAAGCTTAGCTTTAACGTCAACCATTGGGTAACCTGCAAGAACACCGTTAGCCATAGATTCTACCAAACCTTTTTCAACCGCTGGGATAAATTCACGAGGAACCACACCACCGACGATTGCGTTTTCGAATTCGAATCCTTTACCTTCTTCGTTTGGAGTAAATTCAATCCATACATCACCGAATTGACCTTTACCACCAGACTGACGTTTGAAGAATCCACGTGCTTGAGTAGAAGCGCGGAATGTTTCACGGTAAGATACTTGAGGAGCACCTACGTTCGCTTCAACTTTGAACTCACGACGCATACGGTCAACAAGGACGTCAAGGTGAAGCTCACCCATACCAGAGATAACTGTTTCACCAGTTTCAACGTTTGTTTCAACGCGGAATGTTGGATCTTCTTCAGCCAATTTTTGAAGGGCGATACCCATCTTGTCTTGGTCAGCTTTAGATTTTGGCTCAACCATCAATTGGATAACTGGTTCTGGAACGTTGATTGACTCAAGAATGATTTTAGCTTTTTCATCTGTCAATGAGTCACCAGTTGTAGTATCTTTCAAACCAACGGCAGCAGCGATATCACCTGAGTAAACAGTGTCAATTTCTTGACGGCTGTTAGCGTGCATTTGAAGGATACGTCCGATACGCTCACGTTTACCTTTAGAAGTGTTCAATACGTATGAACCTGATTGAAGCACACCTGAGTACACACGGAAGAATGTCAAACGACCTACGAATGGATCTGTCATGATCTTGAAGGCAAGAGCTGCAAATGGCTCTTCGTCAGATGCTGGACGAGTTTCTTCAGCGTCTGTATCTGGGTTAATACCTTTAATCGCTGGGATATCAAGTGGGCTTGGAAGGTAGTCAATAACCGCATCAAGCATCAATTGAACACCTTTATTCTTGAAGGCTGAACCACACAATACTGGGAAGAATTCAACGTTGATAGTCGCTTTACGGATACCAGCTTTCAATTCTTCGTTAGTGATTTCTTCACCTTCGAGGTATTTCATCATCAATTCTTCGTCAGTTTCAGCAACTGCTTCGATCAATTTTTCACGGTATTCTTGAGCTTGGTCAAGGTATTCAGCTGGAATATCTTCTTCAAGGATATCTGTACCAAGGTCGTTAGTATAGATTTCAGCTTTCATCTTGATCAAGTCGATGATACCACGGAAGTCATCTTCAGAACCGATTGGCAATTGGATTGGGTGTGCGTTTGCTTGAAGACGATCGTGAAGTGTGCTTACAGAGTAAAGGAAGTCAGCACCGATTTTGTCCATTTTGTTGGCAAATACGATACGTGGAACTCCGTACTCAGTTGCTTGACGCCAAACTGTTTCAGTTTGAGGCTCAACACCTGATTGTGAGTCAAGAACGGTAACCGCACCATCCAATACACGAAGAGAACGTTGTACTTCGATTGTGAAGTCCACGTGTCCTGGTGTGTCAATGATGTTTACGCGGTGGTTGTTCCATTGAGCTGTTGTCGCAGCAGATGTGATAGTGATACCACGCTCTTGCTCTTGCTCCATCCAGTCCATTTGTGACGCACCTTCGTGAGTTTCACCGATTTTGTGGATTTTACCAGTGTAGTAAAGAATACGCTCAGTAGTTGTTGTTTTACCGGCATCGACGTGAGCCATGATACCGATATTACGAGTTTTTTCAAGTGAAAATTCGCGTGCCATGAGGTTTGTTTCTCCTATTTATTTTTGATTTCTATTCTATTATAACATGATTTTAATAAAAACGGATAGGCAGGACCTACCCGTTCTCAATGTTTTCATGCTACTGTTGGTTTCAACCTGTAGATTTACAAGTTAAATTGAACTCGGGCTAAAGTTAATTAGCCGATTTGAGCCAGAACAGGATGCTGTGTGAAAAAGATAAACTTCCTTGTATTCGTCGAATACTGCATCAGTTTCCTATTTTCACCTTGCATCCTTACCGTTCCTAGCATCATGATATAGTTGAGCTCAAGCTAAAAGTCTGGAGAAAAAGATGAATCTCATTGGTTGCAATCGCAACCTGCTTTGATTCCCTATTTTCTCTGGGACTTTCTTAACGCTTTCGCATCCTATCTTACCAACGGAAGTGTGCGAATGCACGGTTAGCTTCAGCCATACGGTGAGTGTCTTCACGTTTCTTAACAGCTGCACCAGTGTTGTTAGCAGCATCCAAGATTTCTTTTGCAAGACGGTCTTGCATTGTGTGTTCACCACGAAGACGAGCGATTGTTACCAACCAACGAAGTCCAAGTGTTGTACGACGTTCTGGACGAACTTCAACTGGGACTTGGTAGTTAGAACCACCAACACGACGTGCACGTACTTCAAGTACAGGCATGATGTTTTCCATAGCTGTTTCAAATACTTCAAGTGCATCGTTTCCAGTAGCTTCTTTGATTTGCTCAAAGGCACCGTAAACGATTGAAGCAGCTGTACCACGTTTACCATCAAGCATAACGCGGTTGATAAGACGAGTAACTAGTTGTGAATTGTAAAGCGGATCTGGCAATACGTCACGTTTTGGAGCTCTATTTTTACGACTCATTTCTCTTTATCCCCTTTCCTTATGCTTTTGGACGTTTAGTACCGTATTTAGAACGGCCTTGTTTACGATCGTTAACACCTGCAGTATCAAGTGCACCACGGACGATATGGTAACGTACCCCTGGAAGGTCTTTTACACGTCCACCACGAAGAAGCACTACGCTGTGCTCTTGCAAGTTGTGTCCGATACCTGGGATGTAGGCAGTAACTTCGATAAGGTTGCTCAAACGTACACGAGCGAATTTACGAAGGGCTGAGTTAGGTTTTTTAGGTGTCATTGTTCCAACACGAGTTGCAACACCACGTTTTTGTGGTGAAGAAACGTTTGTTTGAACTTTTTTATGACTGTTGTAACCAACGTTCAAAGCTGGTGATTTAGATTTTTCTACTTTTGATTTACGCGGTTTGCGAACCAATTGGTTAATTGTAGGCATCTACATTCTCCTGTGTTTTTTTATTTTTGGTGATGATACACTTGGTGACAGCTATCATCTGTGTGTACTTTTGCAACATTTGTCAGCACGTCCCTGTACACTCTTGAGAGACCAAAAGTAAAAAGTACCGTCTATTATTGTAACAAAATTTTCCCTTGGTTGTCAAGATATTTTTCTTTTTTATTGTTAATTTTAGCTCTTTTGTAGTGCTCCCTAAAAAAAGAAAAAGGAGGAATCCCTCCCTCCTAAAGTTAGTATTGTTCCATTCAATCCCATCAATTTTAGCACATAATAGTTTTCGAGATATGATAGTATCACAACCAACCAGATTCTTTCGCGATATTAGCTGCCTCTGTTCGATTACCAGCATCTAGTTTCGAAAGAATATTGGTGACATAGTTTCGGACTGTTCCGTTGGATAGATAAAGTTTGTCTGCAATTTCTTGATTAGATAAACCCTGAGCGATTCCCTTTAAAACTGCGATTTCTTGCTCTGTTAACGGATTGGGATGCGTCATCACCACTTCCATCAATTCAGGCGAATACTCCTTGCGTCCCTCTAGGACGGTGTGCAAGGTTTGCATGAGGTCTGCAATGTTTCTTTCTTTTAATACATAAGCATCTACCCCAGCCTTGACCGCACGTTCAAAATACCCTGAGCGCTTGAAGGTCGTCACTACAACCACCTTTGTTTCAAGCTTTTCTGCTCGTATCCACTCCAAGACTTCAAGACCTGTCTTAACAGGCATCTCTACATCAAGAATGACGATATCTACGGATTCTTTTTCTAAGATTTGGATTGCTTCTTGCCCATTCTTAACTTGAAGGACAGATTCCACATCAGGTTGAAGAGTGAGCAATTGACACATGGCGTCTCTAAGCATACTTTGATCTTCTGCGACTAAAACTTTCATCTACTTTCTCTCCTTATAAGGCAGATGCACGCGCACCTCTGTTGGATGTTTCAAGCTGACCAGCTCTACTTGACCTGAGAAGGCTGCTGCACGGTCACGGACTGTATGAAGTTCATTTCCTTTTACAGTTGCAAAACCTTTCCCTTCATCTCTAACTGTCAGGACCAATTCCTGATCTGTTCGTTCCAGTTTTAGATAGGCTTTTCCAGCTCTGGCATGCTTGATGATATTGGTCGCAAGTTCTAACAAAATCATAGCAGCCGTGGACTCTACATCCTGGGTCAAGCTAGCCTTGTCCAAGTGATTGTCAACTTGAACCTCAATGCCAGCAATCTCTAGCATCTTTTTGACAGTTTCAAGTTCTGAAGCTAAGGTCCGTGATTTCAGATTTTCCACAATGGTTCGCACTTCATTCATGGAATCCTTGCTGATCTGGTGAATTTCTTTTAATTCCTTCTCCACCTGTGAATAAGCTTCCATCTGAAATAACTGCAAGGCTAAATCTGTCTTGACACTCAGCATAGCAAAAGTATGTCCCAGACTATCATGCAAATCCTGACCGATACGATTGCGCTCATTTTCAGCAAGCAATAGATTTATCTGGGCATTTTGCTTAGCCTGTGCTTCTTTCAAATCCTCCACAATCCGAATCCGAATCAAACCAAAAGTCATTAAATCGATAAAAGTGATAATTCCAAGCAGATAGACTAGAAACTCAACTTCAACTTCCTGAAAAATCAAAAGTTGCCCCACAACAAGGAATTGAGCAAGGAGAAAAGTCCGGACATGTAAAGAATTAAAACTACGTACGCCGAAATGATAAATTAAGAGATTGGCAAGGAAAAAGAAGAACCAGATATAATTTACACCAACAAAGGCAGTATTCCCAGCTACATAGGCTAGCATAATCACCCAACAGAGCCAGGATAAACGCTGACTCTTGGTGGTTAAAACACCTAAGTAAGCCAAGACAAACAGAATGTCAATCAACAAATGCCAGCTAGGAAGCTCCCCAGTCACTACAGGCAGGATGGGGAAAATCATAAAAATTAAACTGGCCCAAAACATATAATGTATGCTTTTCAGTCTTTCAAGCATTAAGCATTCTCCTTATGACCTTGAAGGTAAATGGCCAAACCAAACAAAACTGCTGAAAAAACAAGTAGATAAACTGTGGCTGATAGATTGATGCCATCCTCATTTAAAAATGTCTTGAGCAATTCCATCAACTGATAAGTTGGTAGGCACTTCCCGATTGCTTGCATCCAGTCTGGAAATAAAGAGATGGGCATCCAGAGTCCACCTAAAACAGCCAAACCTAGATAGAGAAGATTGCCCACGACAGACATCAGCTGACTAGAAGGCAAGAGTGTCAAGGTCAAGCCAAGCGCTACAAAAGCTACACTTCCTACTATCAGCAAGAGCGCAGCCCCAATCCAGCTTCCTAAAGGCATATCCACACCTCTGACCAAGTGCCCAACTGAGAAAACAACCAGGATTGAGACCAGATAATCAACCATCATACTTGTTATCTTTGATAGATAATATTCTACCATATTTACCGGAGTATGGCGCAATGTTTTCTGCCAGTTGTTGATTTTATCTGTATGTAAAACAGCTGGGAATGAGAAGATAGCTGTCGACATCATGGAAAAGGCAGTCATAGAGATAAGGTAATCACGCATAAAATTCGCGGGTCCACCTGGTGTATCCTGGTAGATGCCAGAAAAGAATAGATAGAAGGCTGTCGGCATCCCTACTGATAATAAATAATAGACTGATTGCCGTTTGGTCAATAGAAATTCTATCTTATTTAATGCTAGCCACTGTTTCATCTTAGTCATCTCCCTTCTGCGTTTCTTCAAAGATTGTATCCAACAAACTACGATTATTAACTTCAATTTCTTGTATGCTACATCCTGCTTGAACTAACAGTTCCCAGAAAGCATTTGCCTCTCGTGTGACTACTTGCAAAGCATCTTGTTTTTGTGACCAGTTTTCAACCAAGTTAGACTGCTCAACGACTTCCTTGTATGCTAGAGGAAGGATAAAGTGCTTTTCAATCTCCTCACTGCGCATGGCTAGAGGTGTTGTATCGCGAATCAACTCTCCCTTATTCAAGACCAAGATTCGGTCCGCTGTATGCTCTACCTCTTCGATGTAATGGGACGAATAGAGAATGGTAACTCCCTTAGCTTTTAGTTCCTGAACAATTTCCCAAAAGCGTTGACGAGTTGAAGTATCCATGGCAGCAGTTGGTTCATCTAAAAAGACAAGTTTTGGTCGGCCAATCAAGGTCAAGGCAAAAGAGAAGAGACGCTTTTGCCCGCCTGACAATTTTTCTGCAAATTGCTCTTTTTGTTGCTTGTCAAACTGCAATAGTTGATCGATCTCCTGGTTGCTCAAGGGATTTGGATAAATACTTTGAAAGAAAGCAATCAACTCTTTGACCTTTAATTTCTGAACGATGACATTTTCTTGAGGCAGATAACCTCTAATATAATCTAACTGAGAACTCGTCACTGACAAGCCTTGGATGGATACTTGACCGCTTGTGACCAGTTTATCTCCAAGCAGACAGTCCAAGAGTGTGGTCTTTCCTGCTCCGTTTGGCCCAATCAAGGCGACGCATTCACCTTCAGCTACCTCAAAGGAAATATCCTTCAAAATAGCCTTGCCCTTGATGTTTTTATTTAGGCTTTCTACCTTAATCATGTTCATGATATTCTCCTTTCAGCCACTCCTTTCCCATAGGAAAGGCGATAAAAATCATAAATCCTAGTCCCAAGGCACCACGGATGAATTGGTGAAGGAAGGGTTGATCAAACCAACCTGTAAACATTTCTACCAACCATACCACTAGTGATACTCCAATAAAAAGATAGAGAAACGCTTTTTTCATTTTTCAAACTCCTTTTTCACATCTGATACTAATTTCAAACCTTCTCGGATAATCCAGGACATCATTCCAAATCCTGCAAATAGCTCCCAAGGAAAATGATAGAAATCTTAATCCAATCCTGAGAACATGAGATAAGTCATGACTCCTGCTGCTACTAAACTCATTGCGACAATTACTTTATCTTTCATTTTTTTATTCCTCCATTTCATACTTCAATTATAGTTTTTTGAAGTTAGCGGAGCTAGAAGCTTCTGTCATGAGGAGATATGACAAATGTCATAAAAATTCTGTTCAAAATAAGCAAGATACACTATACAATAAAACACAAGTAGAAAAATCTAAGGCAGCTTCCTCAAAATAAATATCAAACCCCATTCACACTATAATGTAAACTAATACTTACCTAAACTCGTAATAGAAGCAATTTTTATAACATTGAAACATATATTATAGGTTCAACAAAAACTCTTCTATTGCTTTATTAAGAATTAATAAGAGTTATAAAATCTATAAAATTTCAATGTGTATAATTAACCACCGTATTATTAAACAGAGTAGGAAACAAAAAAGTATACTCTGATTTTCAATGAAGATCAGAGTATAAAATGAATTACTGAAATTCAAAAAAGAGAGAACCAAACTGATTCTCTCTTAATGTATATAATATCTAGTTTAAAAAAGAAAAAAGATACACTCACGTACCTCTGAAACGAATCGGGAAGACAGGATTCGAACCTGCGACACCTTGGTCCCAAACCAAGTACTCTACCAAGCTGAGCTACTTCCCGAGTTAAATAGAAAAATGCACCCTAGAGGAGTCGAACCTCTAACCGCCTGATTCGTAGTCAGGTACTCTATCCAGTTGAGCTAAGGGTGCTCTATATTATGCCGAGGACCGGAATCGAACCGGTACGATCGTTACCAATCGCAGGATTTTAAGTCCTGTGCGTCTGCCAGTTCCGCCACCCCGGCCTCACTAAGCGAACGACGGGATTCGAACCCGCGACCCCCACCTTGGCAAGGTGGTGTTCTACCACTGAACTACGTTCGCACTGTTTTCTTCTATCTAAAAATGCCGGCTACATGACTTGAACACGCGACCCTCTGATTACAAATCAGATGCTCTACCAACTGAGCTAAGCCGGCTCATTTATTATATCTTAATGCGGGTTAAGGGACTTGAACCCCCACGCCGTTAAGCGCCAGATCCTAAATCTGGTGCGTCTGCCAATTCCGCCAAACCCGCATATATGACCCGTACTGGGCTCGAACCAGTGACCCATTGATTAAAAGTCAATTGCTCTACCAACTGAGCTAACGAGTCTAAAATAACTTACGTTATCTTAACGGTCCCGACGGGAATCGAACCCGCGATCTTCGCCGTGACAGGGCGACGTGATAACCGCTACACTACGGGACCT